>CAZPCH010000100.1:0-5687 GCA_964585055.1 uncultured Christensenella sp.
CTACCTCTCAGTCTTGTTCCTTCCGCTTTCGCTTCAGTCACAATCCAGCTCCCCTCTCAAGGGGAGCCAAGAGGATTCTGAAGCCTCTTACCTTGCTAAAAGCTGAATACGCCGCAAGCCCCTTCCTCCGTATGGCTCCCCTTATTGGGCAATGTCATTAACTTAAGAACCAAAGTGCTCAAGAGACTTTATCTCTCCCTCAGTCTGGCTACGCTAATGCTTCGCCAGCCAGCTCCCTCCTCAGAGGGAGCCAAGGAATTAGACAGCCTTTTCCTAAGTTTTAAGCCAATTATTAGGAAAAAGACTTATTAAGGTCTTGCCTCCCTCTGAGGAGGGAGGTGGCTCAAGCCGAACCCACTGGTGAGGCTTGAGACAGAGGGAGAGAAAACAAATCCTTAAGTTAATGACATTGCCTCTCAAGGAGAGCTGTCGAACCGAACGCAGTGAGGTTTGACTGAGAGGTCTTATAAACCCGACCTCTCCCCGCATCCATTTTCCCTGTTACAGTGTACCGCAATTTAAACTCTTTTGCAATCTGTACAAAAAATCTTTACTTTTGCCCCTGTTTTTTGTTACAATATGTAGGATAAAAGAATGGGTTTTCAGACTTGTTTTCTGTCAAAAAACCCTGTACGGATACAACCCTCCCTTTCTTCTTTTATATTTTGGGGAGAAGGGGAACTTTCTGCCGCCTTGATGCGGACTACTTGAACTACGATTGGGAGAGATTATGGAACAGCAAGAGCTTTCTTCCCTGTGGACCAGCGTGCGCCAGTCCATGCGCCTGAACATTTCCGCTATTTCCTTCAAGCAGTGGATTGACGTGCTGACCCCTCTGGTGATTCAGAACAACGTGTTGGTGCTGGAATGCCCCAACGAGATTGTGCGGGACACGGTCAATAAATTTCATCTGGACTTACTTCGTGAGTACACCCGCAAGGCAAACCCCCGCATTGCGGATCTTTTGCTGACCCTGCCCAACCAGCGCAACGACTTTGCTCCCAAGCCTCAGGAGTCCGTCAGCAGCAGCCTGTACTCTTTGAACCACCGCTATACCTTCGACACCTTCGTGGTGGGCAAGTCCAACCAGTACGCCCACGCCGCCTGCATGGCCGTGGCGGAGAACCCGGGCATTGCCTACAACCCCCTGTTTCTCTACGGCGGCGTCGGTCTGGGGAAAACCCACCTTATGCACGCCATCGGCCACGAGGTGCGGCGGAAGAACCCCATGGCACGGGTGCTGTACACCACCAGCGAAGCCTTTACCAACGATTTGATTGAGTGCATCCGTCTCAACAAGCAGCCGGAGTTCCGCCAGAAGTATCGGAATCTGGACGTGCTTATGATTGACGATATCCAGTTCATCGCCCAGAAAGACTCCGTACAGGAGGAGTTCTTCAACACTTTCAACACCCTGCACAACGCCGGCAAGCAGATTGTGGTCTGCTCCGACCGTCCCCCCAAGGAACTGGCCACTTTGGAGGAGCGGCTCCGCTCCCGCTTTGAGTGGGGCCTCATTGCGGACATTCAGAAGCCGGACTTGGAGACCAGAATCGCCATTCTCCGCAACCGCATCCAGCAGGACAAGCTGAAGGTGGACGATGCCATTGTGGAGTACATTGCCGAAAACGTGCAGGACAGCATTCGGGAGCTGGAGGGGAGCCTTCAGCGGGTGCTCTTCTTTGCCAGCATCTCCAAGCAGCCTTTGACCATGGAGCTTGCCCAGGAAGCCTTGAAGGACATCATCCCCGTGCAGAAGAAGCAGGCCGTGACCCCCGAGCGCATTCAGGAGGTGGTGGCGGAGTATTACAATCTGTCCGTAGAGACCATGCTATCCCCCCGCCGGGACAAGGCCGTAGCCACCGCCCGCCACGTAGCCATTTACCTATGCCACGACATGCTGTCCCTTCCTTATAAGAATATCGCCACCCTCTTTAAGCGGGGGGATCACACCACCGCCATGAACTCCTGCACCAAGGTGGAGGAAATGCTTGGCAACGATCAGGTCTTCCGCCGTACGGTGGAGGACATCCGCTCCCGGCTCCTGTAAGGGCAGGGGAGAGGGGCCTTTCAAAGGGGCAAAAGATATCCACAAACTGTGGATATGTAAAGTGGACAGCTTGAGGAAAAGGTGGAGTCCGTGGGAACTATGGACAACTTCCCCCTTCTTCCACAGCCCATCCACAGCCCTTTCCACGGGAAAAAAGCCGACGGTTTCTATAAAACCTTCACTTATCCCCGCTTTCCCGCCCCCTACTACTGCTACTTCTGAAATAAATATAAATATACTCTCCTCTCCGCCGTGGAAAACACACCGTGGACAAACCCGGAGAGGACACGGAAGCCATTTTGGCAAGAAAGGAAGATTGCTATGAAGTTTGCCATGGAAGTACACACCCTCAGCGAGGCCGTATTCTCCGTTATCAAGGCTCTGCCTGCAAGAGCCGCCATGCCCGTGCTGGAGGGCATCCATATCTGTGCCGACGAACACGGGGTGAAGATGAAGTGTTCCGATCTCATGCTGCAGAAGGAGTGCGTGGTCCCCGCCGCCGTGGACGAGCCCGGCGAGTGCGTGGTCAAGGGCAAGATCTTTGCGGAGATTGTCCGCAAGCTCCCCGAGGAAAACGCCTTCTTCTCCCTAAACGGCAGCACATTGACCCTGCGCTGCGGGCGGAGCGTCAACCAGCTTCAGTGCATGGAGTATGACGAGTTCCCCGACATGCGCTTTGAGGGCACGGACTCCCAGCAGGTGCAGGTGGACAGAACCAAGTGCAAGGAGCTGATTATGCGCACGGCCTTTGCCGTGGGCCAGGACGAGACCCGCCCCGTGCTCACAGGCGTATACATGGAGATGGACGGCCACAGCTTGTCCATGGTGGCTACGGACTCCTTCCAGTTCGCCAAGAACACCATGGGCGTGGAGCAGGAGCTTCCCAAGAAGAGCATGATTGTTCCCGGCAAGACCATTTCCGAGATTGCCCGCATGCTGGACGAGACGGATTCCGACACCGCCCTTACCTTCTCCCGCACCCACATGAAGGTGCAGACCGGCCGCAGCTCCCTCATCGGCCGTCTTCTGGACGGGGATTATATCGACTACAACCGCCTGATTCCCAGAGACTGCAAGAGCCGGGTGCTGGTAGATAGAGAAGCCTTCTTGGAGAGCGTAGACAGAGCCTCTCTGGTGGCTCGTGAGGGCACCAACAGCGTGCGCTTGTCCGTTCAGCCTGAGAAGCTGATTATTCGGGCGGAAAGCAGCATCGGCAAGGTGGAGGAGGAGATTCCCATCCAGCTTATGGGAGAGGCCATGGACATCGCCTTCAACCCCAAGTACTTGATGAACGTGTTTAAAATTATCGAAGACGAGAAGGTCTACATGGAGATGAACACCCCCATCAACCCCTGCGCCGTCAAGCCCGTAGGCGGGGATGCCTTCTTCTATCTGGTAGTGCCCATGCGGATTTTCTAAGCCATGGAGGAAAATAAAAAGAGCAAGAAGTTCGAATTCGTCCCCGAGAAGGGGACGGAGGAGAAGTTCGTCATCAAAAAGGCGGTCTTCACCACCAGCACGGGGGTGAAGGGAGACTATCCCGCCAAGAAGCCCTGCGAGATTGCCCTGGTAGGCCGTTCCAACGTGGGCAAAAGCACCCTTATCAACTGCCTTTGCACCAACAAGAAGCTGGCCAGAACCAGCGCTTCCCCGGGGAAAACCCGCCTGTGCAACTTTTTCCTTTTGAACGACGCCTTCTATCTGGTGGATCTCCCCGGCTACGGCTTTGCAAAGGCCCCCAAGGAGGAGCAGATTAGGTGGGGGGATATGATGGACAAGTACCTTTCAAGCGGACGGGTTGACCACCTGTTTATGCTTTTGGACATCCGCCACGATCCCACGGAGGACGATAGGCGCATGCTCCAGTACCTGCTCTATTACAACATCCCCTATACCCTCATTGCCACCAAGGCCGACAAGATTGCCAAGAGCAAGCGGAAGAATCAGGCCATCCAGAACGCCCGCCTTGTGGGGGCCTCTCCCTACGCCATTCCCTTCTCCGGAGAGACGGGAGAGGGGAAGCAGGAGGTGCTCTGGGCCATGGGTCAGGTGGTGCGGGACGCCTTTTTGCGGGAAAATGAAAAAAACAGGGAAAAAATACAGTCAGAGGGCTTGACAGAACCATAACAAGTCTGCATACTATAGCATGCGTACCCGATGAGCAAAGAGAAGCCTTGTCGTGCACAGCTTGCGTATACTTTTTGGAGATAGATACATGGCTTTGAGAAAGTGCCCTAAATGTGAAGTAAACTACCTGAGACCCAACGAGACTTTGTGTCAGGTATGCGCTTCCTCTTTGAAACATAAGAAACCTGTGGAAGAGGAAGTGATTATGTGTTCCAACTGCGGCGAAGCCCCTGCCGTAAAGGGAACGGATTTGTGCGAAGATTGCCTGATGGAACAGAAGCGTCAGGCCGAGCGGGAGCTTATGGCGGACAAGATCCGCGCCGATGAAGCGGAGTTCCCCATGGAGGACGATATTTCCGACGAGGACTGAGTCCCAATCAATGAAAACGGGCGGTTGTGCGTGGTCATGACCGCTTTTGTAATGCAGGTGCAAGAGCCCGCAAAGGAGAACAGCATGGCGGTATACGCAATTTCAGACGTACATCTTTCCCTCGGCGTGTCCAACAAAGCCATGGATGTCTTCGGCCCCGGCTGGGCCAACCATATGGAGAGACTGCAACAGGGGTGGCAAAAAACCGTTGCCCCCGAGGACATTGTGCTCATTGCCGGGGACATCAGCTGGGCTACCTATATGCCCGATGCCATGGGGGATCTGTTCTTTTTACACAATCTCCCCGGGCAAAAGGTCATTCTTAGGGGGAACCATGACTACTGGTGGAGTGCCTACGGCAAGGTGCGCGCCAGCCTGCCGCCCTCCATTTTGGCCGTGCAGAACAACGTGGTGCAGGCGGGGGATATCCATGTCTGCGGCTCACGGGGCTGGACGTCCCCCAACATGGGCAACTTTTCAGAGGAGAAGGACAGAAAAATCTTTGAGCGGGAGAAGGTTCGTCTGCGGCTGTCTCTCAAGGGGCTCAAGGAGGGGGAGACGAATCTGTGCATGCTCCACTACCCGCCCTTTACGGAGCGGGGAGAGCCCACGGAGTTTGCCGAGATCATCGCCGAGTACCCCGTCAGCAAGGTCATCTACGGCCACCTTCACGGGAAATCCGGCTACGGCGCCTTTCAGGGCACGTGGGGGAATACGGAGTATGTGTTCTCCTCCGCCGACTGCCTGGGCTTTGTGCCCAAGAAGATTTTGGACTGATTCCGCTATTTCATACAAGCAACCCGTGGGTCTCATGACTCACGGGTTTTTGCTTACGCAGTGAAATTTGCGCTTTGCGCAAGTGAAATATGGCTTCGCCATGTGAAATATTGCTGCGCAATGTGAAATCCATCCTACGGATGGGTTGTGGATGGGACGCTTTGCGTCCCTTATATTAGCTTATCCCCTCAGGCTTGCTTCGCTTACGCTACGCAATCCAGCTCCCCTTGAACATCAAGGGGAGCCTTTCATTGAAAACACCTTTCGCTCCTAAAAGTTAAGAAAAGCACCTGCTCCTTATAGCGCATGGCTCCCCTTGGTGAACAATGGGGAATTGCGAAGCAATTCGCCCCGACCCCGAAG
>CAZPCH010000101.1:0-1353 GCA_964585055.1 uncultured Christensenella sp.
TCATAGGCTTCCTCCTCATACTGGAGACAGCACATAAGCCGCCCGCACAGCCCGGAAATCTTGGTGGGGCTCAGGGACAAATTCTGCTCCTTGGCCATCTTAATGGATACCGGGCGGAAATCGTCCAAAAAGGTCTTGCAGCACACGGGGCGGCCGCAGGGCCCCAGTCCCCCCAGCATCTTGGCTTCGTCCCGCACGCCGATCTGGCGCAGTTCGATGCGGGTCTTAAACACATAGGCCAGATCCTTCACCAGTTCTCTGAAGTCCACCCGCTCGTCGGCCGTAAAGTAGAAGACTACCTTGCTGCCGTTGTAGGTATACTCTACGTCCACCAGCTTCATATCCAGCTTATGGGCCTGAATCTTCTCCAGGCACACGGCAAAAGCCTCGCTCTCCTTGGAGGCATACAGCCGCCGCTGGCGCCAATCCTCCTCCGTGGCCACCCGCAGTACGGGCTTTAGAGGCGCTACAATCTTCTCCTCCGCCACCTCCATGGGGCCGGACACCACGTCGCCGAACTCTTCCCCGCGGGCGGTCTCCACAATGACCCCGTCCCCCGTGTGGATTTCCAGATCCAGAGGATCAAAGAAGTAGACCCGTCCTCCGGTTTTAAACTTTACACCGATTACCTTAACCATATCTTAAACTTACCTGTTCTGTATATTTTTCAGCTCCAGCAGCAGCAAATCCAGCACCTGTCCGGTTCCGCTCTTTTGGAACAACTGCTTTTGCGCCCATAAAACCTGATATATCATACCCTGAATTTGCGCTATTGTAAAGCGGAGGGACACTTTCTTTGCCAGCTCCCGCCCGTTTTTTTCCGGCAAAGTCCCCTGAAACTCCGGCAGACTCTCCCGCAGTACCCGCAAAAGCACCCCGCAAAAGTCGTCTGCCCGCTCAGGACTCAGCTTTTTCTTCTTGTTCTCCTCTGCCTTTACAAGCTCCGAGACCCGGTTAAAGGGCGTAATGCCGAAGAGCGCCTCTTCCATGCAGGGCAACGCTTCCTTATAAAAAGTTCGGTACTCTTCCCCTGCATACTTGATGCCTTGGCCGATAGTCCCGTTGGACAAGGCCGCCCCAAAGGCCGCCCCTTCCCGGTCAAAGCCCTGCTCAAGCAAAATCCCCTGAACTTCTTCCTTTGTTCGACCCTCCACACGCACCGTCATACAGCGGGAGCGGACGGTAGGCAGCAGTCCCGTTTCGTTCCCCGTCAGCAGCAGCAGAGCACCCTCGGGGGGTTCTTCCAAGGTTTTTAAAAGAGCATTCTGACAAGGCTCGTTCAGCCTGTGGGCATCGGGGATATACAGGCACCGCCTTCCCGCTCCGAAGGCCTGCCGGTTGACGTTGGCGCAA
>CAZPCH010000101.1:1453-5544 GCA_964585055.1 uncultured Christensenella sp.
TCTGCCCGCACGGCGTCATAGTCAAACTCCTGAAAAAAGGGGCAGTCCCGCAGAGCCTTTGTGTCCGCCGTACCCTTTAAATACAGCGCTGCTCCCTGCAAAGCATAGGTCTTTTTTCCGCTGCCCGTTGGCCCCGTCAGCAGTACCCCGTGGGGGGTGTTCCCCGCCGCCAGGTTGGAAAGCCATTGCTCTACCCTCATGCTTCCCCCTCCGCAAAGGGCGCCGTCAGCAGGTTTTTCAGCTTTTCACCGGGAGAAATGCACAGGGCACGGGTCTTTCCCTTTTCCTTATACAGGAGCATCAAAGTCTCTTCCTTTTTTCCTACCCAGATTCTGGGGCCGCAGCCGCAGCCCTCCTTTTTCAGCCGCTCCTCGTCGTAGGGGCCCGCAAAAAAGATATCCTCCAAGGCCGCCTCCGCCGCCGGACGCTCCCCCTTCCCCGTAACAAAGGCCGCATAAAAGCCCTTATCCGTCAAGGTGTAGCGCATTTGCTGCAGGCGGAACCGATACACCAGATACCCGCCGCCCAACAGCAGGGTGTACATGGCAATCTGCACATACAGAGCCGTGACACCCAAAAGGGAGATTATGCCGTTGCCCAAGGTGATAATCAAAAAAGCCCCGCAGCACAGCAGGGCAAAAAACGCCCCGTCACTGTGGATAAACCGCCGCTTGGGGGAAACTACTTCCGTATGCAAAAGGGTGATTACAGTATCTTCCATGATTTCATTTTACCATAGTTCTTCCCGCTCTGCAATGCGGGGAATCGGGCAAAACGTAAACATTTTAAGCCAAAAGGAAGGAAACGGCCTTGTTCTTCCGTGCAAATGCCGATATACTGTTTTTATACATCATCTTTGCAAAGAGGAGGAAGACGTTGTGGGAAAAACCTATGTCATCACCGACCAGTTTTTTGTAAAGGGCCGCAGAATTCTGGCATTGAATGAAATGCGAGACGCCGCAGAGTACGGCGCCGCCAACGTTCTAATAGACGGCGTCCGCTATCCGTGCCTCCCCACTCACAACGACTATTGGATTCAGGTCGGCTTCGACCCTGCCTTTGCAGACCAAGCCCTTTGGGAAGGGGACAAGTCCCTTGTGGGGAAAGCTTTGGAGTTTGTTTTTTAGCCTTCCCCCCTTCGCCTTTACTTTCCCCGTGCGGTGCGGTAGGGCATTTTCTCCCCGGTAAGGGCGCTGATGCTCAAAAGCAGCCTTTCTTCGCTCTCGTTTCCCTCGGAAAGGCTTTTCTTTCCGTACAGATTCCACACGGGCACCAGCACCGCCCCCGTGTTCTCCGTGTATCTTGGGCGGTAGCATAGCTTCAGCCGCTCCGCTTTCCACGATGCCGCCTCCTCGGCATAGGTCTCCTTCAGCAAGGTCTCCATGGTCTGCCGAATCACCGGAAAGGGCAGCAGTTCCCCCAGCTTGATCTCTTCCCCCACAAGCATGGGAGACTGCCAGCAGAAAAAGCACAGTCCCTTTTCATCCATGGCCAGCCGCAGTCCCTCCAGGCTCCACACTGTGTATGCAGACTCCTTTACCTCCATGTCGCTAAAGCCGAAGTTCTCCATAATGGGAATCCCCGACGCCAGACGCCTGCAGTATATGAGGTCCATCGTTTCCCCATTTTTCGGCGTTTCCTCAAAAATACGGCCGATGACAAAGTCCTCCTTGAGCCCGGCTTCCTCCAAAAAGGCCTGCCCGCGGGCATATATCTCCTCCCAATCCTGCCGAGAAGCCTCCTTTGCGCCGCTCCGTTCAAAGTTCATCTTTAGGCTGTTGTAAGTATCCAAGACGGTTTTATTCCTATAATAAATGACCTCCCCGTACTCTCCCGTCTTAAAGCTCCACGCCCAGTTTCCGTCCTCACCTAAGGGCAGGTTTTTCACCTCGAACACCGTCTCCATGTCCTCAGGCAAGGAGGCGCCGTAGGTGCCCCAGTATGTGCCCTCTTCCCCCTGCCTCTGTTCCAGCTTCCCAAGGCTAACAATCCGCTCAACCTCCTCGGGGGCTTCCTCCGCCTCCGCCAGCAGGGCCTTGGCTTCTTTTTCCATCTCCTTTTTCTCCCGCTCCCTATCCTGTAAGGGCGCCGCCTCTTCCAAAATATGCCCCATGGCCGTCAGCTCCCCCTTGCTGTAGGGCAGGGAAAATTCCTTGTACAGGGTGACGGAAGGACAGCAGGCCCCCAGCAAAGCATCCGCCGTCTCCTGAGAAAACCCGCCCGCCAGCAAGGTGTATGCAGGCATGGCATTTCCCTCGGGGGCCTCCACCTTGACACTGCCGCTTATGGAAAATGCCCCTGCCTCCAGGGAAAAATCGCAGGTCTCGGGAATCTCGTACCGCTCCTTTATAGGCGGCGCCGGGGTCGGCGTAGGCACGGGACGCCCCGCTTTTTCCGTGGGCAAAAGGGGCTCCTGCACCACAATGCCCGCCCGCTTATCCGTGCGGTAGGCCTCTTCCTCCACCCTTTCAAACTCACCGCCGCACCCCAGCAGGCACATGAGTCCCCCTAAACACAATAGCCCCAACCTATACGCTCCTCCTCTATGCTTCATGCCCTTCCTCCTTTTCTCCCTTCTCAGGAAAATACAAAGTCACCCGTGTGCCCTTACCTACGGTGCTTTCTATCTCCATGCGTCCGCCGTGGACTTCCATAAACTTGTGCACCAGGGCCAAGCCCAGCCCCGCATGCCCCTGCGCCCGGGAGCGTGCCTTGTCCCCTCTGAAAAAGGGCTCCGTCACCCGCTGAAGCTGTTCGGGAGGAATCCCCGGCCCGTCGTCCTCCACCCACAGGCAGTTTTCCCCGCCGCCTATGTACCCGTGGGGGGCGCCGGCGGAAGCGGCGTTGTCAAAGAGGTTCAGCACCATGGAGGGAAGCAGGCTCCCGTCCGCCCAAAGGCGCACCCCCTGTAAAGAAAAGCACGCTTTGGTTCCCTTTTTCTCCCCTACAGGCAAAAGCAGGGGCACAAGAGACGATTTTAAAGACGATTCCTCCCAGAGAACAGGCTCCGTTTCTCCTCCGCCCTGCTCCCCCACCAAGGTGAGCATCTTCTGGGTCATGTCCTCCAGCCGCAAACTTTCTTTGTGGATAAACGCCAGGCTCTCCTGCTTCTGGCGCTCCGTCATCTTCAGCCGCAAAAGGGCCTCGCTGTAGCCGATCAAAGCGGTCAAAGGGGTCTTCAGTTCGTGGGTCAAGGCCCCCAGCAACAGCCTTCTTCCTTCGGCCAGCTCCTCCGCCTCCCGAATGTGGCGGCGCACCTGCCTGCGCATGGCTTCAAAGCTCTCCGCCAACTGCCCTATTTCGTCCCGGCTCTCTGCCTCAATGGGAATTTCATATTCCCCCTGAGCCATGCGTCGGCTGCTCTGCTCCAGCTTTTTCAGGGGCAAAAGCAGCCGCCCCGTCAGCAGTGCCGTGCCTAAGGCCGCCCCGCCGATGGTGATGAGGGCAATGCACATAAACCGCACCGTCAGCCCCCGCAGATTGTCAAAGACCGGGGTCATGTCCTCTATGAGGTAGATCCCGACCCCCGCTTCCGTCTCCATGCCCACCAGAAAGACCCGCTTTCCCTCCAGCACCACCAGCCGCTCCTGCCTTTCCCCCAGAAGGGCCTTTAGGGTATAGCCCGCATCGTTGCACAGGGTCTCCCCGCCGTAGGTGACTTCGCACAGGGCCTCCCCCCTGTCAAAGCGGTTGTACATGTACATTAAAAGGTTCTTGGCCGCCTCCTCCGTAATCCCTTCCCGCTCCTCCAGCGCCACCTGGCAGGAAGCCCCCAGCACGCTCAAACGGGAGCGGGTCTTCTCCCGTGCATCCCGCAGGCCGGAGGTATACACCGCCTGCAAGAACAGCCCCCCAAAGAGCAGGCTCAGCTTCTGGGATATCTTCATGCCCTACACCTCCAGCCGATACCCCACCCGAGGCACGGCGGTAATGGTCAGCCCCGTCTTAATCCTGAGGCGGGACACATGGGCGTCAATCACCCGGCTCTCCCCAAAAAGGAGGTGCCCCACACCGCCTCCAGCAATTTTTCCCGACTCATGGCCATGTTCTTGTGCTTGGCCAGTTCCCACAATAAATCAAACTCCAAGGCG
>CAZPCH010000102.1:0-1722 GCA_964585055.1 uncultured Christensenella sp.
CGACAGAGGCTTTCCGTCCCGCTCCGTCTCCGTACACATGGTGCGCAATTTATACATGCGGAAAATCTCCCCCTTGTACCCGGGGCGCTCCTGGACAAAGAAGGGGGACTCCCCCGTCTCCAGCCATATAATCAGGGCGCACACCCCAATTAGCAGGGCGGCAAAGGGGAACAGTATCAGTACAAGAAGCAAGTCCAACCCCCGCTTCACCCGGGCGTAGGGACGGCGGTACAGTTCTTTTTTCATCGGAAGCACGCCCTCACCAGTTCAATGATCTTGTCCTGCTCTTGTTCCGTCATCTTGTTGTCCGAAGGCAAACACAGCCCCCGCTCAAAGAGGTCTGCGCCCACGTCCTCTCCCTCGTCCCCGTGGGCCGTTACAAAGGGACAGCTTTCATACAGAGGCTGCAGGTGCATGGGCTTCCACAGGGGACGGCCTTCGGCATTGTACCGGGAGAGCACCTCCAAAATCTCCGTGGGACAGCTTTTTCCCTTTTGGGGCGTATAGGCGGCGGCCAGCTTTCCCCGCTTTTGGGGGCACATGGCCTCCTGATTTATCAACATACAGCTAAGCCAGAAGTTGGGACTTCCCTTGTCCCCCTCAAAGGGGTTCATGGTCACGGGCAAGTCGGAAAAGCCCGCCTTATACCGTTCATAGATGCGTTTCTTTTGCGCTATATGGCCTTCCAAATGGGGGAACTGTCCCCGCACCACCCCGGCTACCAGATTGCTCATGCGGTAGTTGTACCCCCGCTCCTCGTGCTGGTACCAGGGCGCCGCCTCCCGGCTTTGGGTGGACCACTTTCTCGCCCTGTCCCCCTGCTCCTTGCTGCGGGTCAAAAGCATGCCCCCGCAGGTGCCGGTGATAATCTTGTTTCCGTTAAAGCTGATGACCCCCAAATCCCCGAAGGTGCCCGTCTGCTTTCCCATATACTCTGCGCCCAGGGACTCCGCCGCATCCTCAATGACCAACGCGCCGTGGCGGTGGGCGATGGAGACCAGCTCCTCCAGCTTTGCAGGGGTGCCGTATAAATTTACCAGCACCACGGCCTTGGCTTGGGGCTATAAGGCAAAGGCCCGCTCCAATGCTTGGGGACTCATGTTCCAGGTGTCCCTCTCCGTATCCACAAACACGGGGCGGCCGCCCTCGTAGGCAATGGGGTTTACCGTGGCGGAAAAGGTCATGTCTGAAGCCAGCACCGTATCCCCTTGGGAAATGCCCGCCAGCTTTACCGCCAGATGCATGGCCGCCGTGCCGGAGGACAAGGCCACACAGCAGGGCGCCCCCAGCTTCTCCTCTGCCAAACGCTCCGCCTCCTGAATGTTGACGCCTACGGTGGACATCCAGTTGGTTTCGTACGCCTCGGTCATGTACCGAAGCTCCTCCCCGTGCATGGTGGGGGAGGAAAGATATATTTTCTTTTCAAAGGGCGTAAAGTTGCCCTCTGCCATAAATGCCATGATGCCTTGCACCTTCTCTCTTTTCCCGGAGCGTATGCCGTTTTTTCCATAAAAACAGCCTTTTCTCCCTATTGCAAGTATAGCACAATCCCCCTTTTTCTGCACCTGTCCTTTGTAACGTTTTTGTAATGTTTTCCGCTGTGCTGGGGATTGGCGGAAAGATTGCTTTTTTGCGGGAAGGGGGCGGGGCGGCGAAAGGCGGAGCCTTTCTCTTGCGGGGCAGGGGTCGGAGCCCCAGCCCCGCAAAGGTTTGCTATTGGGA
>CAZPCH010000102.1:1732-5496 GCA_964585055.1 uncultured Christensenella sp.
CCCGCCGCCCCGCCCCCTTCTCCGCGAAAAAAGGACGGCGCCGCCGTCCCCCTTCTCACTTTACCGCCTTCAATAAGGCGCTTTTTTCATTGACCCCGCCTTGGGCAAGCTGTAATAGAAAAAGTTCCTCCAAGGTCTCCTTCACCTTTTCTCCCGGCTCCATGCCCAAGGCCAGCAAATCCCTGCCGCCCACCGCCAGTTCCCCAAGGGACATGGCGCACCCCCTCTCCTTACATTGGGCATAGAGGGCTTTTGCAGGCTCCAGCACCCGGAGTTTGTGGGCAATGCCGTACTCCGAGTGGGCCAAAGCGTCCCCCTCCATAACGTCAAAAAGCTGCAAAAGGGTCTCTTCCCCATAGGCAAGGAGAAACCGTCCCAGCTCCTTCTCGGTCTGGGGAGGCACATCGTCGTGATGCTCCACCAAAAACAGCACCCGCCCTCTGGTCTCCCTGTCCGGGTGCAGGCGCTCCAAAATTCCTTCCGCCAGATCTCTGCTTATGGCGGGATGCCCCGTAAACTTCCCCCTCCCCTCTATAAAGCGGTAGGCCTGAGGCTTCCCCAAATCGTGAAGAAGCAGGGCAAGGCGCACGGGAAAGACGGGCTTGCTCACGGCTACGGCATGGGCAATATGCCCCCACACATCGTACATATGGTATTTATTTTGGTGGGAAAAGCCCAAGCAGGGGGCAATCTCCGGTATGGCCCCCGACAGCACCAAGCCGTATTTTTCCAGAATCTCCCCTGCATAGGGAGCCGTCAGCAGTCCCTTCAGTTCGGCATATACCCGCTCTCCCGAAACAGCAGTTAAAAGGGAGCGGCAGGTCTCCATGGCTTCGGCCGTGGGGGCATCTATGCAAAAGCCCAGCCGAGCGGCAAAGCGCAGTCCCCGCAAAATCCGCAAAGCGTCCTCCTCAAAGCGCTTCTGCGGGTCTCCCACCGCCCGTATGCATCGGTTCTCCAAGTCCCTCCGTCCCCCGAAGGGATCAAAAAGCCTTCCCTCCTTGTCCATGGCCATGGCATTGACGGTGAAATCCCGGCGGCTTAAGTCCTCCTCCAGAGAGGACACAAAGGCCACCTTGTCCGGGTGGCGGCCGTCGGCATACCCTGTTTCCCTGCGGTAGGTGGTGATCTCCAGCACCTCATGTCCAAAGACCACCCCTACGGTGCCGTGCTTTTCCCCCGCCAGCACCAGCGTGCGGGCAGGGAAACAGGCCTTAATCTCTTCAGGCAGGGCGTTGGTGCAAAGGTCATAGTCATGGGGCGCTGTCCCCAGCAAAGTGTCCCGCACACAGCCGCCTACCAGACGGGCTTCATACCCGCCTTTTTCCAAAGCAAGGAGCCCCTCAAGGACATAGGTTGGCATGGGAATACGCATAAAATCTCTCCTGCGGCTTTTCTTACCGGACATGATAGAGTATAATGGGAGTAAAGTCAAGAAATTCGAAAGGTATCTCCATGTCACACCAGCGAATGCAGCCCTTTTTCAACGCCGCCCCGCTTTTGCGCTGTCCCCTGTGCGGGGGAAGTCTCAAGGAAGCAGGGACGGCCCTTGCCTGTCCTCAGGGACACACCTTTTCCCTCAGCAGCCGGGGCTACGGAGACTTTTCCCCCAGAAATCAGGGAGGCATGTATGATGAAACCCTCTTTATTGCCCGCCGCCGCATTTTGGAGGGAGACTTTTACACCCCTGCCCTGACCCTTATAGGGTCGCTTATGGAAAAGTATGCCCCCGAAGGAGCGGTTCTGGACGCAGGCTGCGGAGAAGGCACCTTTTTAAAACGCCTTTGCCCTCAGCGGCGGCCTGCGCTGGGAGTGGATTTAGCACGGGCAGGCATCCGTCTGGCCGCCAAGGGAGGGAACGACTATGTGTGGCTGGTGGGGAATTTAACCCGCCTGCCCATACAAAAGGGCGCCGTAAGCTGTCTTTTGAACATCCTCTCCCCGGCAGAGTACCCGGAGTTCGGGCGGGTGCTGAAGGAGCAGGGGGTGCTGATTAAGGCCGTGCCCGGGGAGCGGTATCTGCAGGAGATCCGCACCTTGGCTAAGGACAGCCTGCGGCATGAGACCTACAGCAACGCACGGGTGCTGGAGCGGTTCAAAAGCCGCTTTACCCTGCTGGAGAGTCTGGAGACGGAGACCGTCTTCCCCCTGACCCCCGAACAACGGGAGGATTTTCTCACCATGACCCCCATGATGCACCATGTGGACAAAGCCGCTCTGCCTAAGGAAAGCTTGACCCAGGTAACCATCCACCTGCAGATCCTCTGCGGGCGGCCGCAGATATAAGGGCAAAGGCGGGGCGGGGGACGGCTCCGCCGCTCCTTTGGGCTTTGCCCAAAGAGTTGCCCCAGGCAACCGCCCCACGCCCACACGCAAAAAGAGACCTCCACGGTCTCTTTTTTCCTTTTCAATTTCTTTTTACGCCTATTTCCCCGCCGCCCGCTTTACAAGGGCGCTGTGCTCTGCGTCCGAAAGATTGTTTACATGGCTCACGCTCCCGGAAAAATACAAACATCCCCGACTGCTCCCGTCCCACTGCAATGAGGCGGCCACGTCGGTATTCTCAATGCGGGCGGTCACCGCCGCCTTGTAAAAGCTGTTGCTGCTCCCCAGCCAGCCCGTCAGCACCCCTGCGGCGGCGGAAGCGTCCACCTCTGCATGGCCTTCGCCCCCAAGGTACAGCACCTGACAGCTTTCCCCCGTGGCGCAGTTGGTCAAAGTGACGGACATGCCCGGGGTCAGGGCCCCCTTCACCCGCTCCCAGAGAATCTCCTCCCCCGTGACCACGAAGTACGAACTCTGCGCGGTAAAGGTCACAGGCACGGCGGCCAAAAAGGGGGCAATGGGGGCGCTTTGGCTATAGAGAACCGCCTGTTCCTCTGCAGAAAGGCTCCCCGTAACCGTCTGCCCCGCCGCCGCCTGATAGGCATTGACACAGCGGACGGTCAGGCTCTGAAAGCTCCCCGTGGGCTTGTAGGTGTTATACCCCAAGTCCATAAGCCTTGTCTGCAAACGCACCACATCCTGTCCCGTACTGCCCTTTTCCAAGGTGTCCAGGGTGCGTCCCTGAGCGGCGGGAGCCCAGAGCAAAGCGCAGATGCATATACCCGCCAGCAAACTTCTTTTTCTCATGATTTCATTATATAGAAGAATTGCGCCCGAGGGAAGAGTGTAGTATACTGAATTTACAAAATGATTGATTTTTCAAGGAGGCGGTCGGTATGCGGTGCAGCTGCAAGGTGTGCGGCACCTACATGGTGCAGAGGGAACGGGGCGTGGAAAGCGGGTGCGTGTGCCCCCAGTGCTTTACGGTGTGTACGGCCTGTATCAGCCCTCTGGGCGGCAAGCCCCTGAGCCCCGAAGCCCTGAAGGAAGCCTACGCTTTCGGCGCCTTCCGTCAGGACATGGTGCAGGAGGGAATGGACGGGGAGGACATCCCCCTTTCCAAGCTCCCCATGTCTCCCAGCGAGTATGAGGACTAAAAGTGCAAACTCCCCCCAAGACCTGCTTCGGCGGGTCTTTTTTTCATCCCATACAGCGTATCTCTTTCATCGGAGCCTTGGGGGGCGGCGGTTCGCTTTGCGAACCCTTCGGCGGGGGGAGCGTTCCGCTCCCCCCGCCGAAGAGAAAGGCGCCGCCTTTCGCCGCCCCCGCCCCCTTTCCAGCGCAAAAAGGCGGGATAAGCTCCCGCCTTTCCTATTTCGTTGCTAAAAATTTCTTACTTGAAGTACCGGTTCAGCAGGCCTTACATACCACGGCCGTGG
>CAZPCH010000103.1:0-5480 GCA_964585055.1 uncultured Christensenella sp.
AATGTGGAGGAAGACTTCCTCCTAAATACCTTCGGCGAAGAGTATCTGCTGTATCAAAATACCGTAATCCGATACTATTGACGAAAATAGCATAGAAAAGCGATAAACGGATGCGCGGAAAAGGCTACGCATCCGTTTCTTTTTCTTCAGTCTCCTCCTTGCGGAGAATGCGGGCGTATTGAAGGGCATCCTTGCCGAAGCGGGTGCGGATGGCATCCATGGCATTGTCCAGCTTTTGGAGCTTTTCGTCCTGACGGCCATCGTCAAAAAGGGAAAGCTGCTGTTCGCCTTCGTGGGAAAGCTGGGTGGCCGTTACGGTCAAAAGGCGGATGGGCGCCCCCGCAGGCACTGCACCTTCCACAATCTCCATGGCCGTATCCCGCAGGATTCGTGTGGAGCTGGTGGGAGCGGGAAGGGGCTTCTGGCGGGAGATTACCTTCAGCGCAGGATCCTTAATCTGCACTTGCAGGGTAGAAGCATAGAGCCTCTGCTGACGAAGGCGTGCCCCCACCTGGTCGCACAGCACAAGCAGTCCTGCCAAAATCTCCTCTCGGGTATGGAGATCCCGGGGGAAGGTCATGCCGTTGCCTACGCTTTTGGGCTCCGTATACTCCCCTGCATGGGCTACGGGGGAATCGTCCAGCCCCATGGCGGCGGTTTTTAGCTGAGGGCCGCTTTTCCCCAGCAGGGAAAGAAGCACCCCTTCCTCTGCCTGCGCCAAGTCTCCAATGGTTTTTATGCCGTGATCCTTCAGCCGCATGGCGCCCGCTTTGCCCACATAGAGCATATCCTCAATGGGCAGAGGCCAGAGAATCTTTTTGTAATTGGCGGGACTGATGAGGGTGGTGGCGTCCGGCTTTTTATAGTCGGAGCCCAGCTTTGCAAAGGTTTTATTAAAGGAAACGCCTACGGAAATAGTGATGCCGATTTCCTCCCGCACCCGTCTTCGCAGGGTATCGGCTATTTCCTGCCCTGTGCCGAAGAGATGGCGGCTGCCCGTTACGTCCAGAAAGCTTTCGTCAATGCTGAAGCGCTCTACCTGATCGGTGTAGCTTTCGTATATGGCGTTGATGCGCTGGCTGATTTCCTTATAAAGCCCCATGGTGGAGGGAATCAAAAGCAGTTTGGGGCACTTTTTTAAAGCGCTGTATACCGTTTCCGCCGTCTGAATGCCGTAAGCCTTGGCCAACTGATTTTTGGCCAGAATAATGCCGTGGCGGCTCTTGGGATCCCCGCATACGGCCATGGGAACCAGCTTGTATTCGGGATGGGCGATGGACTCGGCAGAGGCAAAGAAATTGTTGCAGTCTGCATGAAGAATCACCTTATCCTGCATGGAGAACCCTGTATCCAAGGGAATATGCCTGTACATGCCCATATCCGCCCCTTTCTTTGCCTGTCATAGACTCTATGACAGTATATCATGTTCTTTGCAAAGGGACAATTCCCTTTTAAAGGCGGATAGGAAAAAAGTAAAAACCTGAACAAAAATATGAATATGCGCAATTTTGACATAAACTTGCAATTAGTACAAATTGAGGCAAAAGGGCGGATGTGCCTATTGCGTTTTTTTAAGGCGGGTGGTAAGATAAAGACACCTAATTATGCAAGTACAGAGGCAGTTTAAGGCGGGGTGAATCCCCAACGAGAGACTCTGAGACTAATGTGTTTCTTTCCCGCATATGGTATAGCGGACGGCGCAAAAGGGTTGCCAACCCGCCTGGGGCGGATAGACATAAAAAATGGGAGGACAAAACGCAATGGCAAAGTACATTATGGCACTGGATGCAGGCACGACCTCAAATCGTTGCATTCTTTTCAACGAGAGAGGCGAGATCTGCAGCGTAGCCCAGAAAGAGTTCACGCAGATTTATCCCAAACCCGGCTGGGTAGAGCATGACGCCAATGAAATTTGGGAAACCCAACTGATGGTATGCCGTCTGGCTATGAGCAAGATCGGCGCCAAGGCTTCCGACATCGCCGCCATCGGCATTACCAACCAGCGTGAAACCACCGTAGTGTGGAATCGCCATACCGGAAAGCCCGTTTGCAATGCCATCGTCTGGCAGTGCCGCCGCACCTCGGAGTACTGCGACAGCCTGAAGGCCAAGGGGCTGGTGGATAAGATTCGGGAAAAGACCGGTCTGGTCATCGATGCGTATTTCTCCGGCACCAAAATCCGCTGGATTCTGGAGAACGTGCCCGGCGTGCGTGAGCTGGCGGAGAAGGGCGACGCCATCTTCGGCACCATCGACACATGGCTCATGTGGAACCTGTCCGGCGGGAAAGTCCACAAGATTGACTATTCCAACGCTTCCCGCACCATGCTTTTCAACATTAAGGAAGCCAAGTGGGACGATGAGATTCTGGAAGAACTCTGCATCCCCAAAGCTATGCTTCCCGAAGCCTGCCCCTCTTCCGGTATCTTCGGCTATACGGCTCCCGAGCTTTTCGGCGGAGAAATCCCCATGGCCGGTGCTGCCGGCGACCAGCAGGCGGCTCTCTTCGGTCAGGCCTGCTTTAACCCCGGCGAAGCAAAGAACACCTACGGCACCGGCTGCTTCACCCTGATGAACATCGGCACCAACATCAAATATTCCAACAACGGCCTGGTAACCACCATTGCCTGGGGCCTTGACGGAAAGATCGAGTACGCTCTGGAGGGCTCCGTCTTTGTGGCCGGCGCCGCCATTCAGTGGCTCCGTGACGAAATGCGGCTGGTGGAGGAGAGCCCCGATTCCGAGTTCTTTGCTACCAAGGTAAAGGATACCAACGGCTGCTATGTGGTGCCTGCCTTTACGGGCTTGGGCGCTCCCTATTGGGATCAGTACGCCCGGGGCTGCATTGTGGGTCTGACCAGAGGCGTCAACCGCAACCATATCATCCGCGCCACCGTAGAATCTCTGGCCTATCAGTCTGCGGATCTGCTTTTTGCCATGGAAAAGGATTCCGGCTTGAAGCTGGATGCCTTGAAGGTAGACGGCGGTGCCTGCAAGAACAACTTCATGATGCAGTTCCAGTCTGACATCATCAACGCCAAGGTATTGCGTCCCCGCTGTGTGGAGACCACGGCCATGGGTGCGGCCTATCTGGCAGGTCTTGCCGTTGGGTACTGGTCCAGCAAGGAGGACGTGGTCAACAACTGGGCTATCGACCGCACCTTTACTCCCTCCATGGAGGAGGCTGAGCGTGAAAAGCTCTTGGACGGCTGGCATAAGGCCGTCAAGTGCTCCTTCGGCTGGGCGAAGTAAAAGATATTCCCTTGCCCGCTCTGCTGTCCTTTAGGCGGCAGAGCGGATATCTCAAACCAACAATGAAACAAGGAAAGAGGTATTAACGTGAATTATTTTCTCAGTGAACTGCTTGCAACCATGACCCTGATATTCCTTGGGGACGGCGTCTGCGCCAACGTCAGCCTGAACAAATCCGGTATGAAGGGAGCCGGCTCCGTCCAGATTACCGTTGCCTGGGGTCTTGCCGTTACCATTTCTGCCTTTATGTACGGAAGCACCTCCGGCGCCGCCTGCATGAATCCTGCTTGCGTCATCGCCAACATGGTGCTGGGTTCCGTCACCCTGGTCAACGGCCTCTGGATGATTTTGGGCGAGATGGTCGGCGCTTTCATCGGTGCCTTCTTCGTACACATGTTCTTCAAACAGCAGTTTGACGCCACGGAAGATCCTGCTGTGAAACTGGGCGTTTTCTCCACCGCTCCTTCCGTAAAGCACACCCTGAACAACTTCTTCTGCGAGTTTGCAGGCACCGCCCTGCTGTTCTGGTTCGGCAACGCCGCCGGCATCTGGGGCCCTGACACCACGGCCTTGGCCGCCATCCCCACCTTCTGCATCATCATGGCCATTGGCATGAGCCTTGGCGGTGCTACCGGGTACGCCATCAACCCTGCCCGTGACGCAGGTCCCCGTCTCTATCACACCATTGCCTTCAAGGGCGATGACCACAACTGGAGCTATGGCTGGAAGGTGGTCGTAGCCGACATCTCCGGCGCCGTCTTTGCGGCTCTGCTGTTCATGGCGCTTCAGGGCGTAGCTCTCTAAGCCGTAACCTAAAATGAAGACCGCAGCGGTATTGCGGTTTTTCGGGGCTGTTCCTGTGCGGACGCATATGTCCCCCGAGGGACAGTCCCTTTTATTTGCAAATGGATACCGAGGTACAAGAAATGTATGATGTAATGATTATCGGCGGCGGCGTGGTTGGCTGTGCCGTGGCGAGATTTCTCTCCCGCTTTGAAGCCAAAACCATGCTGCTGGAAAAGACCAACGACATCTGCAACGGGCAAAGCAAGGCCAATACGGCCATTATCCACGGAGGCTATGACTGCAAGCCCAACACTTTGAAGGCAAAGTTCAACGTGGAAGGCAACGCCATGTTCCAGCAGATGCACGAGGAACTGGACTTTCCCATTCAGTGGAACACCTCGCTGATTGTCTCTTTTAATTTATAGGATCATGAGGCGCTGGAAAAGCTCTTGGAGCAGGGGAAAAAGAACGGTTGCCGCGGGGAGCTTCGCATTATCGACGAAGCAGAGCTGAGGCGGCGGGAACCCAACGTGGGGGAAGAAGCGAAGGAAGCGCTGCTGGTCGGCTCCGGCGGCATCTGCTGTCCCTACGAAATGACCGTGGCCTTTGCGGAGAATGCCGCCATGAACGGGGTGGAGTTTAGACGCAATGCGGAGGTTACAAACCTTGTAAAACTGCCCAACGGAAACTGGCAGGTGGAATCCGACATCGGCACCTTTGAAACCCGAGCGGTGGTCAATGCCGCAGGCATTTATTCAGATGTGTTTAACAACATGGTGTCGGCTAACAAGGTGCATATCCATCCCAGAAGGGGTGAGTATTACATTGTGGACAAGAAGTATGCGGACACCTTCCATGCCTCCATGTTCCAGCTTCCCACCAAAATGGGCAAGGGCATTCTGATTTCTCCCACGGTGGACGGCACACTGCTGGTAGGCCCCACTGCGGAGGATATTGAGGATAAGGAGGATAAGCGCTGCACTGCCGAAGGCCTGGCCAAAACCATCGAATTTGGATCCAAGACCTGGAACAATATTCCCATGCGGGGCTTTATCACCACCTTTGCGGGAAACAGAGCCACCGGAGACACGGGAGACTTCGTCCTTGGGGAAGCGGAGGATGCAGAGAACTTCTTTAACTGCTGTGCCGTGGAAAGCCCGGGGCTGACCTCTTCCCCCGCCATCGGCAAGTGGCTGTCCGAGCAGATTGCAGAAAAGCTGGGGCTTAAGGAAAACAAGGCCTTTAACCCCATCCGCAAGGGCATTCCCAAGTTCAGGGAAATGTCTGATGGGGAGCGTATCAGAGCCATTGCCGCCAACCCGGATTATGCCAAGATTGTCTGCCGCTGTGAGTCCGTTACCGAGGCGGAGATTCGGGAATCCATCCGCCGTCCCGTGGGCGCCCAAGATGTGGACGGCGTCAAACGCCGCACCAGAGCGGGCA
>CAZPCH010000104.1:0-5477 GCA_964585055.1 uncultured Christensenella sp.
CGCTTCGTTTGAGAAAAATCTGACCGCCGTTTTCGGCATATCTAAAGCGGACGCCAAGGTGACCATGGCCAAGGCAAAGAAAAAATACAAAGAAATCATTGGGAATCTGCCGAAATTTGAAAAAGGCGACCGTTTTCGGATGAACATCGTCGGTTGCGCCATGCTCAGTGCGGTGGTGCTAAGTATGCCCCAACGCCCCGATGTTGAAACGCTCACGGTTTACTATGGCAATTCTATGATGACGGGTGCTATGAAATGGTTTTGCCGTATGAGCGGGAAAAAGAAATTCACGCCGAAGGACACCGAGGGCATGAAGAAAACCGCCGCCTTCCGTGCCGCCGACCGCAATCCTTACTCGTGGAACATGGACTATTTGCCCTATGCTGACGGAAGCGGCTACGAAGCACGGTTCACAAAGTGCGGCATCTGTACCCTGATGCAGGAGCTGGGGCTCTTCGACCTTGTTCTTGCCATGTGCGCTCTGGACTACGCCATGAGCGAAGCGGGGGGCGCATCAAACTTTGTGAGAGAATGCACCCTTGCAAAGGGGGATGCCTACTGCGACTGCGGATATAAGAGGAAAAAATGATATGAAACTCCTTATTGGTCTTGCCTTATATCTTCTATACTGGTTCTGCTGTTTCCTCGCTACGGGCACGGATCAAAGGAATCTGATGGGACTGCGCTCCTATCCCGATTTCGTTCAGGAGGCGGTGCGGGCGCACCCTGTGCTGGGGAAAAAGGCGCCCAAGGAAAAATCCATCCTGTCCATCCTGCTGGGGAACCTCATCCTCTTTACCGCCGTGTTCGCCCTTTTGGGCGTTGTCTTGAGGGACGTTCTCTGTCTGCAGGGCTTTTGGTCTGCCTTTTGGTACATCCTTGCCTTGGGGGAGGGATTGGGACTCTTTGATTTGGTGGTCATCGATTTAATCTGGTGGCGGAACACCAAGCGCATCCGCTTTTCCTTCCTCCCGGAAAAGGCACCCTATCAAGACCCCGGCAAGCACATTGGCTCCTTTTTGCGGGGCATCCCCCTGTTTGGGGCGGCGGCAGGACTGGCGGCGGCCATGGTTGTCCTGCTGTAGGGCGTTTGCTCCCTGCTCAAAGGAATAAAGATAAAAAATAAGCCCGGTCAAAAACCGGGCTTTTTCATGGCGCAAGGCAAAACAGGCAAAAAGAAAAAGGAGCGTCTTTACGCTCCCCTGGAAACGGAATCCTGGGCGGGGAAAACGCAGGTTTGGATAATGGCGGCCACCTCCTCCATGGGCATGCGGCAGCCTTCCTCCAGCCATTGCTCCACAATGGCCATAACCCCCTTGACATAAAAGCCCATGCGGTAGGTGCGCTCTCTCTCCGGCACGCCGAAGCGTTCCAAAATGGGGTCGAAAATATGGCGGAACATCTTTTTATACACCTTCCCCGTGGCAAAGGTGTCCGGCCGCTCCAGCGTGGCCTTGTACAGCCGCTGGTGATCCTTAATAAAGGACAGGTAGGGCAGCAAATACTCGGGGGTGATGAAGACCATCTCCTCCCTTGGGCAATCCCGCAGTTTCTGCACGAAGCTCTCGCCTGCCGCCGCAAAGTAGGTCTGGAACTTTCCGTTCATGTACTCCAGACTCTCCTGAAGCAAGTCCCAGGTGTTTTCGTAGTGAAGATAAAAGGTGGAGCGGTTCACCCCCGCTTGGGCGCAAATCTCCCGAATGGATATATAGGCAAAGTCCTTTTTTTCCAGCAGTGCCAGCAAAGCTTCGTCCATGCGGCGGGCGGTTTCAAAGTACTTGCTCCGAACGCCCCCCGTCTCCTCCGTCTGATGCATCCTGCATCTCCTTTCTCGCTTTTCGGGCATGAAGCAGCATGTATACGGCAGCGCCGATGACCATGACGTAAATGACGCCTCCGGAGACGGCGTTCATGGTCTGCCCGAAGGTCTGGCCGTCTTCCGAAAATCTGGCAATCAAGGCCGTCTGCAAGCCCAGCAGAGACATCATGGCCTCGATGCACTTGAGAATCCCCGCCGCCATAAGGATGGGGCTATCCAGCTCTCTGTTTTTCCCCAGCCGAATGAAGGAGGAAATCACCATATAAAAGGCGTGCATGGCGGAGAGATAGATGACGGCGCCGGGGTAGTTGTAGCCGTAATCGGTGAAGATCATGAGCACAATCATGCCGCCCATGGGGATGTTCAGCAAAAACAGTGACCGAGCGGTGCGGGCATAATAGCGGTACTCGTAGTCCAGCCCCTTTTCCTGCCGATACCGAAGCCCCTGCAAAAGCCGCCCACGCAGGGCCCCCAGCCCCAAATAGTATAAGCCCATGGAGATAAACCAGGGGGACAAATAGTAAATCCCCAGCCCCAAGCGGAAGACGGTGTACAGAAGGTTAATCACCAGCCCCCGAATAATGGCCACTTCCGCCCGAAAGGCCTTGTCATTCCGATAGAGAACGACCAAAGGCTCTCCGGCAATCTGCTGTACCTTTTTGATTTCCAGAAAGCGGGCTTTCAGCTTTTTATAGACCCCCGGGGCGGCGGCTACCCACAGGGTCAGTCCATAGGCGGACAGGGGATAGACGGCGTAGCCCAGAGGGGAATGGTTTTGACGGGTAAGAAAAACATAAGTGAGGACAGCAAAAGAAGCCGGCGGCAGGAGGCACACCACCCACGCCGGCGGAAAGAGCAGTTTTTTTATCCACGCTTTCCATTTGTCCATGCCTTAAGTTTACTCTTCGCTGATCTGTTTGGCAAGTTCCATAATTTCAAAAGCGTACTTTTCTTTGCCCTTGGCCAGCATCTTGCTGTAGAGGGGGTAGTTTAGACCCATGCCGGCCATGCCCAGAAGACCCAGTACGATGCCCAGAATCATGGAGCCCACGCTGCCGCCGCCGATGACGCCCATGCACAGGCACATGCCGGTGCCGAAGACCAGGGTCCAGCACACGCCCCAGGTGTAGGTGAAAATCTCGGCGGGCATCTTGGCTTTTCTGTCCAGCTTCCGCAGGGCAACGACCTTTGAGGTGTCCTTGGGGGCGTATTCGTTGGCAATCTGCTCGGCGTAAATCTTATCGGTATTCATAGTGTTGTATCTCCTTTGTTTCTTTTGATGGCTTTAGTATACCCGCTTTTTTTCAAAGGCGGAACAACAATCGCCGCCCTTTTTGTTGGGTTAGGGAAGGAAAAGAGATTAAAAACCCCTGTCCGCCCCCCTTTTGCGTCCCATTCCCGCTTTGCTTTTGAGGGCGAGGTGATGTATAATAGAGAAGAACCATCATCACCAAGGAGAAGACCATGCAGCCCCCTATTGCCGCCATTATGTACGATTTTGACAAGACCCTTTGCACCAAGGACATGCAGGAGTACGCCTTCATCCCCGCCTTGGGCATGAGTGCGGCGGAGTTTTGGGGAGAGACCAACGCTCTGACCGACCGGGAGCAGATGGACAGCATTTTGGCCTACATGTATACCATGGTGGAGAAGGCGCGGGAAAAGCAGGTGCCCGTCACCCGAGAGACCTTTTTGAACATGGGGGCGCAGGTGGAGTATTTCCCCGGGGTGGAAGGCTGGTTTGAGCGTATAAACGAGTACGGCCGCAGGCTGGGGGTACAGGTGGAGCACTACATCGTCTCCTCCGGCATTAAGGAAATCATTGAGGGCACGGTCATTGCCCCCTGCTTTAAAAAGATTTATGCCTGCGAGTTCATGTATGACGGGGACAACGGCTCCATCCGCTGGCCGAAATTTGCCGTCAACTACACCGCCAAGACCCAGTTCCTCTTCCGCATCAACAAGGGGGTGCTGACCGTGGACAGCAACAGCGCTCGGGAACTAAACCGCTTTACCCCCGAGGCGCAGCGGCGGGTGCCCTTCCGCAACATGATTTATATCGGCGACGGACTTACGGACGTGCCCTGCATGCGGCTGGTGAAGGCCAACGGCGGTCAGTCCATAGGCGTGTATGACGGGGAAAAGGGGCATGCGGCGGCGGAGGATTTGAAGAAGGCGGATCGGGTCAACTTCATCGCCCCGGCGGACTACCGCCCCGGAAGCCCTGTGGAGACGGCGGTGCGCACCATCCTCAAGAAGATTCAGGCCGTGGAGGAGCTTCAGGCCTGCCAAAAATAATCCTATTCGAACAAGATCAAACGGTGCAGAGGCTTTCTCCTTTGCACCGTTTTTGCATGGGGCGCAGGGTTCTGCTTTTGGGAGTATTGGGAGAAGCTACGGGGGGCGGCGGGTTCGCAAAGCGAACCCTTGCACAGGTGGGGGCATTCTGCCCGCACCTGTGCAAGAGAAGGGCTCCGCCCTTCCGCCGCCCCCAGTTCGCCTTCATACGAAAAAAGGACAGGGAAAAGCTCCCTGCCCTTTTGCATGTATGGAATTAGTTGCCGCGGCGCTTGCGGGAATTGTACTCGTCCAGCTCGGTCTTGATCTTCTCGGGAATCTCCCGTCCCACGGGGCACTTGACGGCGTCGGCCATGGCGGCGGTGAAGGCGGCGATAAAGCCGATGTCCTCCTGCATCCGCTCCATGGACAGCACTTCCATGGTGTCGTAGCGGTTGTGGATGGGGGCAATGGTGCCGGAAGCCAGCCGTGCAAAGGATAGAGCGGGCACGCCTTTATCGGCAAAGGGGGTGGAGTCGCTGGAATACACGCCCTGCCGTGCGCTGATGCCCCAGCCCCGCATCTGGGCGAAGTAGGTGATAAAGTGCATGAGCTTGTCCTCAGCGGAAACGCAGGCGATGAACTTGCCCATGATGGTGCCGATCATGTCCAGATTGATGTTCAGGGCAATCTTCTTAAGCTCATCCTCGTGGGCGGCTACATAGGCCTTGGAGCCCAGCAGACCCCGCTCCTCACTGCCGCAGAAGACGAAGCGGATGCCGTAGCGGTGCTTCTTGTCCTTCAGCGCTTCCAGTATGCCCAGCAGTCCTACGCAGCCGGACATGTTGTCGTAAGCGCCCCGGGATTGGGGGACGGAATCATAGTGAGCGGTGAGCACAATCCACTCGTCGGTTTCGCCGGGAAGCTCCGCCACGGCGTTGCGGCTTTCGCCCTCGTATTCCTCCTCGTCAATGACCAGACGGACGGTCTTGACCTTGTTCTTCACCAGGGAGATGGCGTCGGTTACGTGGATGTTGACCCCCAGCAGCTTTTCGCCGCAGGAAACATAGCTTCGCAGTTCCTTATCGTCAATGTCCTTATCCCGGAAATTCACGTTGCCGTTGTAGGTAATAAAGCCCACGGCGCCGTTTTCCAGCAGATCCCGTAGACCAAAGTAGCCTACGCCCGTGTCCAGCAGGACGATTTTGCCCCGAATGCCCGTCAAAGAGGCGGGATCGGTGCTGGGCAGATACACAAGGGGCGCTTCGATTTGGCCGCTGCCGCAGTTGAGATATCCCTTGCAGGGAATCTCCTTGCCGTCGGCATACAGATGGGCTTCCTTCATGGTGGCCATCTGTACGGGGAAGGTTTCAATGTGACC
>CAZPCH010000105.1:0-5470 GCA_964585055.1 uncultured Christensenella sp.
TGCTCACTGCGTTCGTAACTCAGCTCCCCTTAAACATTAAGGGGAGCCATGCGGCGTAAGCGGGTAGCGCGTCTAAAAGATAAGGGGAGCTGAAAACTTGATAAGTCTCTTTTCAAGCATTTAGCTTCAAACCCGAAAAGAAACTGTCTGCTCCCTTGGCTCCCCTTGGTGAACAAGGGGAGCTGGATTGTGACTGAAGCGATAGCGAAAGGAACAAGACTGAGGGGATGAGAGAAAGCAGTTCACAAGACCTCTCAGTCTGCTAAGGAGAGCCAAGGGTTGTCCTTTATACGAAAAAAGGGACGGCGTGCCGTCCCTGCATAAACCTGTTCGAAGAACAGATTTCACATTGCGCAGCAATATTTCATATGGCTTCGCCATATTTCACCCACGCAAAGCGTGGATTTCACTGTCGAAGGCATCGGCCTTCGGCAATCATTTGACAACCCCTGCCGCCTTCAGTATAATGGGGACATACCGAAGAGGAAAGGCATGGCCATGAATTTTCAAAATCTGGAATACTTTCTGGTGGTAGCCGAGGAGCTGAACGTAACGCGGGCGGCAGAGCGTCTTCACATCTCCGAGCAGGCTCTCTCCCACCACATCAGCAAGCTGGAGCGGGAGCTGTCCTCCAAGCTCTTTCACCGCACCCCCCGCCTCTCCCTGACCCTGGCCGGCAAGCGCCTGCAGGCCGCCAGCCGAGACATTGGGGAGATCCGCCGCCAGCTTCAATTAGAATTGGACGACATCAACAACAGCGCCACGGGGGAACTGCGCATCGGCGTTTCCTATACCAGAGGGCAGGCCGTACTGCCCCTGCTTCTGCCCCCCTTTTATAAAACCCACCCCCGCATCAGCATCAGTCTGCTGGAGGGCAGTTCCGAGGAATTGCAGACCAGCCTCAGCAAGGGCATGCTGGATCTGCTCATTGACTACGCCCCGGTGCGCCTGGATTCTGCGGAGGTAGCGGAAATCGGGCGGGAGCGTCTGTTTTTCGTGGTGCCCAAGCACTTTATGGATTCCCTCTACGGCGGAGAAGCGGCCAAAAAGCGGGCGGAGTTCAGCCAGGGGGCGGACATCCGTGAGTTTCGGGAGATTCCCTTTATTCTTCTTGCCAAGGACGACCGTATCCGCCGCCTGACAGACCGCCTCTGCACCCAAAGCGGGGTGCGCCCCCACATTCTTATGGAGACCCGCAACATCCAGACGGCCTTTGCTCTTTCCATGCAGGGGCTGGGGATCACGGTGTACCCGGAGCTGTTCCTCACCAGCCGCTCCATTCTGGGACTTTCGGAGGAGCAGAATCCCCCCGTGGACTGCTTCCCCATCAAAAGCGACTTTACCACCCAGACCATCGTCATCGCTCGGGACAAGGAATATTATCTAAGCCATGCCGCGCAGGATTTTATTGAGGAAGCCCGCCGAATTCTGGGTGGGGTCACGGAGCCGTCCCAAAATATATAAAAATAAGTGTTGACGGCACGATTCTCTTGTGGTATCATTGTGTATTTTTCATTTGACAAACCCCTCTTTTTTCGTTTATAATGGATGTATCCTGAAGAAGGGGGGCTTTGTTCATGTTTTCCATCGGCGATGTGGTGTGCTACCCCATGCACGGCGTAGGGGTGGTGGAAGCCATACAGGAGCAGACCATACTGGGAGAAACCAACCGGTATTATCTGCTGCGCTTTTTTGAGGGAAGGATGACGGCGCTGGTGCCGGTGAAAACCGCCTCCAACGTGGGGCTGAGGGCCTTGGCCGACAAGGATACCTGCGAAGAGGTGGTGCGCTTTCTTCGGGAAGGAGACTGCTCCTTGGAAAGCGACAACTGGAACCAGCGGTATCGGGAGAATTGGGATAAGCTGAAAAACGGGGACATTATGACCGTGGCCGACGTGGTCAAGTGCCTGCTCAAGCGGGACATTGACCGAGGGCTCTCCGCAGGGGAGCGGAAGATGTTCCTCACCGCCCGCCATGTATTGGTAGAAGAGCTGGCCACCGCCACCGGCCGCTGTGAGGACGAGTTTTTGCCTCTGGTCGGCGGAGAAAGATAAATTTTATCCAAAGAAGTTTGGGACGGCTTGCCGTCCTTTTTTTGTGAAAAATGTTTATAAAGCAGGACGGCTTGCCTGCGGGCATTGCATCATGGAAGAAAAAGTGGTATAGTGAGAAAAAAGCAGGAGGCAGGTATGGATCAGCAGGGACTTCAGCGGCTGCGCCAAATCATCGGGAACAGCCGCCGCATTGCCTTTTTGGGCGGAGCAGGCTTGTCCACGGAAAGCGGAATTCCGGATTTCCGCAGTGAGGACGGCATTTATAAGGCCAAACAGCTCTACGGCTATCCCCCCGAGGTGCTTCTGAGCCACGATTTTTTCATGGCCCGCCCCAAGGCTTTTTTCAATTATTATAGGAAGTTTCTTCTTTATCCTCAGGCAAAGCCCAACCGTGCCCATTTGGCCCTGGCCAAGCTGGAGCATATGGGCAAGCTCACCGCCGTCATCACCCAGAATATCGACGGTCTCCACCAGCAGGCGGGCAGCCGCAGCGTGCTGGAGCTCCACGGCAGCGTTCACCGCAACTACTGCATGAAGTGCCGCAAAAGCTACCCCCTTTCCTATATGATGGAGGGAGACGGCGTGCCTCGGTGCTCCTGCGGGGGCATCATCAAGCCCGACGTGGTGCTCTACGGGGAGGGGCTGGAGCAAAAGACCTTGCTCTCCGCCGTGACCCACATCTCCCGGGCGGACACCCTCATTGTAGGGGGCACGTCCCTGGTGGTATACCCGGCGGCGGGGCTGGTGGACTACTTTAACGGCAAGGAGCTGGTGCTCATCAACCTGTCCTCCACGGACAGAGACCAAGACGCCACTTTGTGCCTCCACGAAAAGATTGGGGAAGCCCTCTCCTTCCTTTTGGAGGAGGACGCCCCTAAGGCGGAATAGCCCAAGCATCTGTAAATATAGAAACGAAACAGAAAGAGAAAGAGATTTATGAGCGAAGAATGCACCCATGATTGCAGTACCTGCGGCGCTTCCTGTTCTAGCAGAAAGCCTGCTCACGAAAAGCTGCACCCCCAGGCCTCCGTCAAGAAGGTCATCGCCGTCATGAGCGGCAAGGGGGGCGTAGGCAAGTCCATGGTCACCTCCCTGCTGGCCTCCCTAAGCCAGCGGGCGGGATACCGCACCGCCGTACTGGATGCGGACGTGACCGGCCCCTCCATCCCCCAAGCCTTCGGCGTACACAGCAAGGCCGTAGGCACGGAGGATGCCATTTACCCCGTGACCAGCCCCACGGGCATCCAGCTTATGAGCGTAAACGTACTGCTGGAGGACGAGACCGCCCCCGTGGTGTGGCGGGGCCCCGTCATTGCAGGCGCCGTCAAGCAGTTTTGGACGGACGTTATCTGGCAGGATGTGGATGTCATGTACATCGACATGCCCCCGGGCACAGGGGATGTGCCTTTGACCGTCATGCAGTCCCTGCCCGTAGACGGCATCGTGGTGGTCACCAGTCCTCAGGAGCTGGTGGGCATGATCGTGGAGAAGGCTGTGAAGATGGCGGACATGCTCCATGTGCCCGTGCTAGGCCTGGTGGAGAACATGTCCTACTTTGCCTGTCCCGACTGCGGCAAGAAGCACTTCCTCTTCGGCCAGAGCCATTTGGAGGAGGTTGCGGAGAAATACGGCATCGAGCACACCGCCCGCCTGCCCATCGATCCCAAGCTCACCGCCGCCGTGGACGCAGGGCGCATTGAGTTTTTCGAGGGACATTGGCTGGACGAGGTGGCCAAAGCCCTGCTGCAGGCATAATATATCCGAAATTTCCCGAATATTTTGAAAAAAGCCCTTGCAAAAGCATAAAAAATGTGCTATAAATGTAAGGCTAACGGTCCTTCTTGCTTTCCTGACGAGAAGGAAAGCCAACAGACCATAAGGAGGTGAAAGAATGAATCAGTATGAAGTTTTGTACCTGATCACTCCGGAACTGGACGAGGAGACCAACAAGGCCGTCATCGAAAAGTTCGCAGGCATCATCACCGGCAACGGCGGTGAAATCGTGAAGCAGGACGAGTGGGGCAAGCGCCGTTTAGCTTACGCCATCGACTACAAGACCGAGGGATACTATGTGCTGGTGCACTTTGATGCAGCCCCCAGCCTGCCCGCGGAATTGGAGCGTAACTTCCGCAACGATGAGCGCATCCTGCGCTACATGGTTACCAGCAGAGTCGCATAAGGAGTTCGGATTCAATCCGAGAAAGACTGGCACGAAAGAATTTTTAAGGAGTAAAGAATGAATAAAATTGTTTTGATCGGAAACTTGACCCATGACCCCGAGACCCGTTCCACTCCCAACGGAGTGACGGTATGCAGCTTTACCATCGCCGTTAACCGCAGGTTTGCGTCCCAGGGCGGCGATAAGCAGACCGACTTTTTCCGCATCAACGCCTGGCGGCAGTTGGGAGACGTGTGTTCCCGTTATCTGGCCAAGGGGCGCAAGGTAGCGGTGGTCGGCGAGCTTCAGGCCCGGACCTACGAAGCGAAAGATGGCACGACCCGTCTTTCATTGGATGTATCCGCTGACGAAGTGGAATTCCTCACCCCCCGGGGCCAGGAGGAGGCCGGCGCAGGTTACAGCGCCCCCCGTCCCCAGCAGCGCCAGGGCGGACAGGATATGATGGGCTTCAACGATATATCCTCTGACGACATCCCATTTTAATTAAATTCTAACAGGAGGCTTGCACCATGGAAGAACGCAAAATGCGTCCCCGTCCCAGAAGAAGCAGACGCAAGGTTTGCAAGTTCTGCGTTGAAAAGGCTACCACCATCGATTATAAGGACACCAAAAAGCTCCAGGGCTTCATCTCCGAAGCCGGCAAGATTCTGCCCCGCCGCATGTCCGGCGTGTGCGCCAAGCACCAGCGGGATCTGGCTATCGCTATCAAGCGTGCCCGCGTGATGGCTCTGCTGCCCTTTGCCGCAGAAAGATAAACAAAGAGAGTACACTTACTACTCACAACCGACAACCTGACCGTTTAGCACAAAGCACCCGAAGGGTGCTTTTTTACGTTGGATTGTTTCTCACGCTGTATACGAGTGAAATCGCCTTTGGCGGTGAAATATGGCTTCGCCATGTGAAATATTGCTGCGCAATGTGAAATCTGTTCTTCGAACAGGTTTATGTAGGGATGCTCTGCATCCCTATTATTTGCTTATCCCCTCAGAGTTGCTCGCTCCGCTCGTAACTCAGCTCCCCTTGAACATCAAGGGGAGCCTTGCATTAACAAGTTGCTTTCATAATGAAAAGCAAAAGCAACCGCAAGCCCCTTTACCCCGCATGGCGCCCCTTTTACACCCCTTGGCTCTCCTTTTAAGGCAATGTCATTAACTTAAGAACTAAAGTGTATAAGAGACTTTTTCTCTCCCTCAGTCATCTCTCATTGCATTCGAGCTGACAGCTCGACAACAGTTCA
>CAZPCH010000106.1:0-1479 GCA_964585055.1 uncultured Christensenella sp.
CAACACCCCCGAGCCCGGCGGCGAACTGCCTGCAGGCCCCGAGGAATAAAAGCGTATATGACTTCAGCCCGCGTATAAAGGCTGAAAGCATCTGTATCTTGACCATGAAGGAAGCCGCAAGGCTTCCTTTTTTCGCGGGGAAAGTTTTTTGGGGGAGGCATGGGACTTTTCCCTTGGGGCAGACTAAGGAGGATGAAAAAGAATGTTTTGGATGCCTTGGGCTTTGATGCCCCCTATGAAACCTTTGAACTTTTGGAAACGGAGCAGGGACAGCCGGGCTTTTTTACCGCCCGCCAAAGGGAGAAGCGGGTGAAGGAAAGCTGCGGCCCCGTGTCCCCCATACTGGAGAAAAACAAGCGGATATTAAAGCGCACCTTTTTCGGGGAGATAAACCCGGACTTGTGCTTCCGCCCCTTCCTTTTCTGCGGGGAAAAGCAGGCCCTGGCGGTATTCGTCAGCGGCATGGCCAGAGGGGACGCCATTGGGGACTATATCCTCAAGGGCGCCTTTATGAAAGCTCTGCCCAAGGGGGCGGAGGTAATTAAATTTGCCATGGAGCAGGTGTTCTCGTTGCAGGAGGCGGAGGCTTGCGCCTCTTTGGACGAGGCGGTGACGGCCCTTTGTCAGGGGCGCACGGCGGTCTTTTTTCAGGGAGAGGGGAAGGGGATTCTGCTGGATACACGGGGCTTTGACAGCCGCTCCATCTCCTCCTCCGAAAACGAAAACGTGGTGGTGGGGCCTCGGGAGGCTTTTACGGAGAATTTGCGCACGGGGGTGACCCAGCTTCGGCGGATTATCCAGCGGCCGGATCTGGTGTGCGAGTTTCGGCAGGCGGGGGGACGGAACAAAAGCCGTCTGGCCCTGTGCTACCTCAAGGGCGTGTGTAATGAAAGCCTTTTGCAGGAGGTGAAAAAGCGGCTTAACAGAGCCACCACGGAGCTTATGCTCAGCGCAGGCACCCTGGAACAGCTTATGGAGGATCACGCCTTGTCCCCCGTGCCCCAGATTCTTTTGACGGAGCGGCCGGACAGGGTCTCGGCGGCTCTGATGGAGGGGAAGGTAGGCATTTTGGTGGAGGGAAGCCCTCAGGCATTGGTGCTGCCCGTGACCTTGGGGATTCTGCTTTTATCCCCGGAGGACGGGTATTTGCGCAGGCCCTTAGGCTCCCTCATTCGGCTGGTGCGGCTGGCGGGGGCGGCCTTGTCCGTGCTGCTGCCCGCCTGGTTTTTGGCTTTGGCCACCCACCATCAGGGACTTTTGAACAGCCAGATTCTGGCCACGGTCATCTCCTCCCGACGGCTGGTGTTTATGCCCGTGTCCCTGGAGGTAATCTTCCTTTTGGCGGTCTTTCAACTGGTGCGGGAAGCGGGAGTGCGGGTGCCCGGGGCGGTGGGGCAGACCGTGGGCATCATCGGCGGGCTGATTCTGGGACAGGCGGCGGTGTCCGCCAACATGGTGTCCACGGTGGCGCTGATTACG
>CAZPCH010000106.1:1489-5458 GCA_964585055.1 uncultured Christensenella sp.
TGGGAAACTTTTGCATTCCGGACTACAGCATGCAGTTGGCCGTGTCCTTTTACCGTATTTTCCTGTGCATTCTGGGCGGCTTGGCAGGATTGCTGGGGGTGTTTACGGCCCTTTTGGGGTGCCTTGCTTTGCTGGCGGGGCAAAAATCCTTCGGCGTTCCCTTTTTAAGCCCCTTTGCCCCCAAGACCCGCAGCCGGGCGCCCCTCTTGGTGCGGGGGAGTTTGAATTCTCCCGGGGTGGGAGAGGACGATGTCAATCGGGAGGCGGCCCCATGAATCTGCGGCTGGGTCGGTTCGGAAAGCAGGAGAGCGCCTGCGTCTGCGGGCTGGGGGCTTTGATGTCGGGGATGTTTGGGGTGAATACGGCGGAAGCCTATGCAGAAGGCAACGTGTGCTGGCTGGCCACTTTGCTGGGACTGCTGGGGGCGGTGCTGGTGTTTTTACTGCTGATAAAGGCCATGGAAAAGCAGGGGGTCTCCTCCTTGGGAGCCCTGTTTCAAAGGGCCCTTGGGCGGATCGGTGCCCTCGTGCTGGGGATGGGGGTGACGGGCGTGCTGGTACTCAGCGCCGCTCTGCCCAATCTGCAGATGCTCTCCGCCATGAACCGATACGTTTTTGAGGGGGCGGACTACCCCGTCATCGCCGCCTACCAGCTGGGGGCGGTAGTGCTTCTTTGCGTCCTTGGCATGGAGGTCATCGCCCGCACGGGGCGGCTTTTGCTCCTTCCCGCCGCGGCGGGGGTGGGGCTGGCGGTGTTTTTAGCTTCCCCCGCCTTTGGCTGGCACCATTTGTTCCCTTTGCTGGGGGCAGGCGTGGAGGCCCTGCTTTTTCAGAGCCTGCAGGCCCTTTTGCGGTTTTTGCCTCCGGTGCTGGCTCTTTGCGCCGTGGGGGAGGGGTGTCAGGGGCAAAACTGTCTGAAGGAAAGCGGCCTCATCGGTCTTTGGAGCGGGGGACTGGGGGCGGTGCTTATGCAGTTGGTGCTGGGGCTGTCCTGCTATAGCTGGGACATTTCCCGTCTCCCCGTGCCCATGTACCGCATGACCATGGCCACCCGCTACGACGCCGTCACCGTGCGGCTGGATGTGACGGTGCTGTTTTTGTGGGTGGTCTGCGCCTTGGGGGTGGGGGCGTACTATGTGTATGCGGGGAGTTTGCTCTTCTGCAAAAGCACGGGTCTAAAGGACATCCGTCCCGTGGGAGCAGGCTTAAGCGGGCTGAGCTTGGGGCTCATGCTCCTTCTTCATTTGGACGGGGGCTGGCCGGAAGCCTTGGGAGGGCGGCTGTACCGCTGGGGGTGGGCGTTGGCCACAGTGCCGGCGGTGCTGGGGGGCCTTTTGGGCTTGCTTCGGGGAAAACCCTATGAAAGGGCAGGAGAAACATCCGTATGAAAAAACGACTTTTTGCTTTATTACTTTCGTGTCTGCTTTTGCAGTGGGGGTGCATAGCCGATCTGCCTGTGGACGCCTACGCCTATGTGGTGAACATCGGCATTGAAAAGGGGGAGATTTTGCCCTACCGCTATGTCTTCGTCCTCAATCAGGAGGCGGGGGCAGGGGGCGAGGACACGGGCAGCGAAGGAAACAAGGCCTTGACGGTTATGGAGAGCGAGGGGGAGAACCTTTTTGAGGCGGTGCAGACCCTGAGCCTTGCTTCTCCCGCCCAGCTTAATTTTGAGCGCACCAGTTTGCTGGCCTTATCTAGGGAGCTGGCGGAGGAAGGGGACCTGGGCGGCTTGGAGGAGATGCACTTTGATAAGCTGAAACTGCGGGAGAACATCCGCTTTATTGTGACGGAGGGGGAGATGAAGGCGGTTTTGCAGGGGCTTATGAGCGAAGCCGACCCCAGCATGAACCGACTGAAGGCCAACGTGGGGTATCTTGAAAAGCAGGAGGGACTCTTGCGGGACTGCACGGTGGGGGAGATGCTGGAGCGGCTTCACGGAGGCGTGGGGGATGGGGCGGTGCTGTACTGCGGGATTGAGGAAGGCACCTTAATGGAGGACATGGTTGGAAACGAAAGCTACCCCTACTTAGGGGGAAAGCTCCTTGTGTCCGGGGAACTAAAGACCACTTTGGGCGGCACGGCGGTCTTTGCAGGCAGGCGCATGGCGGGGGTGCTGTCGGGACAGCACACCATGCTGGTGAGTATGGCTTTGGGGGAATTTACCAAGGGACAGCTTCATTTTCAGCAGGAGAACGGGGAAAAAATCACCGTGACCCTGTATAAAAACGGACGGGTGCAGAAAAGGAAAAAGGGGAAGGAGGTAGTCTTCACCATCCCCTTGGAGGCGGAACTGCAGAAGCCTCAGACGTTAAAGGGGATGACGGAGGAGGCACTCAAGACCTTTTTGGAGGAGAGTTTGCAGAAGGAGACGAAGCGGGTGTTCTTGGCCGTGCAGGAGGCGGGGGCGGACATATTCTGTCTTGGGCGCATGGTTCTCATGGAGTATGCCTCCATGACCCGGTGGCAAGGGCTGGATTGGGAACAGGCGGTAAAGGAAACGGAGGCGGAGTTTATGTTTGAGATTGCCTTTAGCCGGGAGCCCGGCCGAGGAACGGGGGCATAAAGTATGGGCGCCGTATGTTTGATGCTGGGAGGGTGCCTGCTGTACGGCGGGCTGTACGCCCTGTACACCCAAAAAAAGAGCGGCATGAAGGCCGCTCTGGGAATGTGGTGCTTGTGCATTTTGCAGGCAGGATGCCTGGGACTGCTCCTGTTCTTTGGCAGGGGGCAGTAGGCTCAAAGGGTGTCGGGGATGCGGTTGCGGGCATCCAGAATGTGGTCATGGAGCAAGGCGGCGGCCTTTTCGGCGTCCCCCTCCCGACAGGCATCCAGAATGGCCTGATGCTCCTCTACGGAGCGGGTGCGGGCGTCTGCTCCCGTATAGAAGCAGGAGCGCAGATAGCGGTCCATGTTGGCGTGGAGGATCTCGATGATCAGATCCGCCGTGCCGTTGTCGGCCTTTTTGGTCAAAGCCTCATGAAAACGATAGTTCAGCGTTTCGGTATCCAGCAGACTGGATACCTTTTTTTCTTCCTCGATGATGCTTTCCAGAACGGCAAAGTCCTTTTCGTCCATAAGGGGCACCGCCCGCCGCAGGAGGTAGTAGGAAATGCTGGCCCGAATCTCCATCATGTCCTCCAAAGACCCGCGGGAAAGCTGGGTTACCGTGGCGCCCCGGTTGGGATGAATGCGCACCAGCCCCTGAGCTTCCAACTGGCGGAGGGCTTCCCGAACGGGAATGTGGCTGACGTGCAGGGCGGAGGAGATGTCATCCTGTTTGAGCTGGGTGCCGGGAGGCAAATCCCCTCGGACGATGCAGGTGCGGAGGATCTGAAAGACCCATTCCTGAGTAGCCCCGCTTTTTTGCGGCGCAGACCTGATAAGCAACGTATAATCCATTCAAAAACCCCTCTTTGTATGGTATGTATACAGTATACATGGGGAAAGTTGAATGGTCAACCAAAATATACACGGATTTTGTCAAAAAGTTTCGAAAAGATGAAAAAAATACAAAATAGAGACGGGCGGCCAGAAAGACGGCAAGGGAAAAAAGTACCCTTTTGGGGCATTCTGCCATGCACAAAAGGCCGTACTGCCTCAAAAGAGTATGAAATGAAAAGCAGGTTTCAGGGAGGTTACCCGTGAAGGCAATGGCATTCGCTTAAGAACCGCAGTGACAAAGAGACGTTATCTCTCCCTCAGTCACCTCGCTTCTCTCATCCCCTCAGTCTTGTTCACCAAGGGGAGCCAAGGACTATAAAGGCTTTTGCGCTCACTTTTGTTTTTAGCCGCACAAGCAGCTTGCCACCGCATGGCTCCCCTTATTGGGTAAGGGGAGCTGTCACCGAAGGTGACTGAGGGGATAAGCAAAATCGGCTTTCTCTCATCCCCTCAGTCTTGTTCCTTCCGCTATCGCTCCAGTCACAATCCAGCCCCTCAAAACCCATCACCGGTGGGTTTTGTCCCC
>CAZPCH010000107.1:0-5440 GCA_964585055.1 uncultured Christensenella sp.
TTTAGTCTTGATCGAGCGGGAATCCCCCCTCTCCCAACCCCAAATACCACCAAGCCCGCACGGAGCAAACGTGCGGGCTTTTGTGTCAAGGTATATACTTTTAACAGAGGGCGGGGCATCTGTTTTTTGTTGCCTTAGGGGGGCGGGGTGTGGTATGCTGGGAAAAGATAGATTTGGGGAGGAACGGGTATGAAGCTGGAGAAAAAGACCCTTGGGCGGGGGGAATGGAGCTGGATGCGGGACACGCAGCTTGCCGTGGAGGCGGTGGAAGGAGACGGGTTTTCGGGGGTGGCCGGACTTTTATACATTGGGTCTGTGACCAAACCCTTGGCGGTGCCCTCTCCCAAGGGGCCTTTGACCATTGCCGACGGAGGCTACCGCTGGCTGCAGCTTGCCCCCAAGAAAGAGAACTGGTGGCTGACGGTGCTCATAGATAGAGAGGACAGACTGCTGGAGAGTTATTTTGACATCACCAGAGGGAATGACTTTACCGACCCCCTTGCCCCCTTCTTTTGGGACATGAAGCTGGATGTGACCGCCGCCCCTTGGGGACAGGCCCGCATTTTGGACAGGGAAGAGCTGGAGGAGGCCCTGGAAGCGGGGATTATTTCACGAGAAGAGTATTTGCTGGCATTGGAGACGGCGCAAAGAATCGTTAGCGGCTATAAGGAGAGGGAAGAAGCGTATTTCTCCTTTCTCTGCGCCTTGTACCGCCGCCTATCCCATGGACGGGAACTGCAGGTGCCAAGGGAATAAAGCCGCAAGGGACGCCCTCCGTCCCTTTTTTTGCGCATAAAAAAGAGCCCCTCAGGGCTCTCAAAAGGGTTACAGCAGAATTTCGTAGGTATTCTCCACGGGGATGGAGGCCTGTGCGGCGGCGGCCGTCAGCCGCTCCTTCTCCTCCGTAGGCGCCCGCCAGCTCATGCCGCAGCCGGCGGAAATCTCCCTTGGAACGGGAATCAGCCGCCCGGCAAGCCCCTGCTCCATGCACAGCTTCTCCATGGCCATGGCGGCGGCGGTGGTGGGAAAGGTGACAATCAGCCACAGCTTTTTTTCTCTTACAAGACTCATGAGGCAAGCTCCTTTACGGCGGCAACGGCGGCGTCCGCCTCTTCCTCCGTGGTGTAGTAGGCAAAGCTAAAGCGCACGGCCCCCTGCTCTTTCGTTCCCAAGGCCTCGTGCATTCTGGGCGCACAGTGTGCCCCCGGTCTGGTGGCAATGCCATAGTCCTCGCTCAAAGCGTCGGAAACCGCTCCCGAGTCATAGTCCCCAATGTTCAAAGAGACCACTGCACCCCGCAGAGGGGCGTCAAAGTCGCCGTAGACCTTGACCCCGGGGATGTCCCGCACCCCCAGATAAAACCGCCGCATAAGGCTGTTTTCCCGCTCATGGATGGCTTCAAGGCCCGTGGCTTCCATAAACTCCAGCGCCGCATGGAGGCCGGCAATGCCGTGGCCGTTGAGAGTGCCCGCCTCCAGCCGAACGGGGTAGGCTTCGGGCTGAGTTTTTCTGTAGGACTGAATCCCCGTGCCGCCCACCTTAAGGGGGGCAATCTCCACCCCGGGGCGGATGCACAGTCCCCCTGTGCCCTGAGGCCCCATAAGCCCCTTGTGCCCCGTAAAGCAGACCACGTCCAAGCCCATTTTCTCCATGTCTATGGGCAGACAGCCTGCGCTTTGGGAGGCGTCTATGACGCACAGCGCCCCCTTTTTGTGGGCCATGGCGGCGATGCGCTGTATGTCCAGCACGTTCCCCGTCAAGTTGGAGGCGTGGGTGCAGACCACCGCCCGGGTTTCGGGAGTAATCAGGCTTTCAAAGACCCCGTAGTCCACCCTGCCCTTCTTGTCCGCAGGGACAAAGGACAGCCTGACCCCCTGCTCCCGCTCCAAGCGGTACAGGGGGCGCAGGACGGAGTTATGCTCCAGATCCGTAGTCACCACATGATCCCCCGGGCGAATGAGCCCGCAGATGGCTGTATTCAGAGCCTCCGTGGCGTTGCAGGTGAAAATCACATGGTCGGCCCGAGGGCAGCCAAAGAGCTTGGCCAGCTTCTCCCTTGTATCATAGACCATTCTGGCGGCCTGCAAGGCTTCCCCATGGGTGCCGCGGGCGCAGTTGCCCATGTGCCCCATGGCCTCCAGCACGGCTTCTGCCACCTGAGGGGGCTTGCGGAGGGTGGTGGCGGCGTTGTCCAGATAGATCACGGCTTAATGACCTTGGCGGCGCCGCTGAGCTTCTCCACGATGGAATACATGTTGGTGACGGAGCCCACGGCCAGCTTGTCCGTAAGGCCGTAGAAGTTCAGGCAGGTGCCGCAGGTGAGGATTTCCACGCCCTGGGCTTCCAGACCCTTCAGATCCTCCAGGCTGACGGAGCCTTCCACGGGGATCTTGGCGCCGCCGTTGTAGAAGAGGATGGTCTTGGGGAGCTTGTCCTGCTGAGAGAGGGCAAAGATAAAGCCCTTCATGAGGGTGTGCCCCAGAGCATCGTCCCCCCGGCCCATGCAGTCGCTCTCAATGGCCACCACATACTCCCCGCGGGCGTCGGGCTGGCAGCAGGCATTGTCTTCCTCGGCGGCAATGGGGCCGCTGGCCTCCATGGTCACGGCGTAGAGCTTCTCCCCCAGCTTCTCGCTGGAAACGGGGAGACCCTTTCCCTGAGCCAAACGGGTCAGGTTCTGGACGGCCACTTCGTTGTCCACCTGCACCTCAATGGTGGTGGGCTCCTTGACCTGCTTCAGGGCCTGGGTGGCCTTTACCACGGGAATGGGGCAAGCATCTCCCACTGCGTTTACCAATACTTTAGACATACTTTTTTCCTCCCTATTTTTTTGACTTTTTATAGGTTCGGCCAAAGGCCGATTTTTCCTTTTTATTTGACGCCCGACAGCGCCGCACCTACGGCCCCTGCATACCGCCCGTCCGCCGCCGCCAGCACGGGACGCTGCAGGGCTTTTTCCAAGGCCTGACGGACATAGCCGCACTCGCACAGCCCCCCGGTCAGGGCCACGGTCTCCTTCATTTGAATGCGGCCACACTGAGCCGCCACCTTTTGGACGATGGAGTCCACCACCCCAAAGGCGATGTTCTCCTTGGCTTCCCCTCGGCCAATGAGGCTGATGACCTCGCTTTCTGCAAAGACCGTGCACATGGAGCTGATGCTCACGCCACCCCCCTGTCTGGCCAGTTCACACAGTTCCCCCGGCCGCACCCCCAGAGTGTTGGCCATGACCTCCAGAAACCGACCCGTGCCTGCGGAGCATTTGTCGTTCATAATGAAGTCCGACACCACGCCGCCGCTGACCGCAATGCACTTGGTGTCCTGTCCGCCGATGTCCACCACGGTCAAGTCCTGCCGCCCATGGACAAAGCAGGCGCCCCGTGCGTGGCAGGTGATCTCCGTCAGGGTCTTGTGGGCATAGGGCACGGAGATGCGCCCATACCCAGTGGCCACCACGGTGCCCCCTGCCGGGTCATAGCCCTGAGCCGTCAGCGCCGTGCGCAGGTTCTCCGCCGTGTCCACGCTGCTCCAGCCCGTGCTTTGCAGCAGGCGGCAGACAATCCGTCCCTGTTCCAGCACCACCGCCTTAGAGCAGGTGGAGCCGATGTCAATGCCGATGGTGTATGCCATACTCGTCCCTTTCTTCCTATGCCTGTCCCTTTAGTATACTCCATCCGCCTCGGGTTTTGGAAGGAAAATGCATTTTGTTTTCAAATAGTTCTGCGTATTTCATTCTCTTCGCCGATGTATGCCCATGATTTCTTCATTATCCGCTTCCCTCTGCCCATTCTTCACATAGATTTTACTGGACTTTGCAGGATTCCATGGTATACTCATTTGTGCGAACAAAAAAGGAAAGGATTTCTCCTATGGAAACAAAACGCAAGAACGGCCCCCTTAGCTGGGTGCTGTGGATTCTCAAGGGCATTCTGGTGGGCTTCGGCGCCATTCTGCCGGGCATCAGCGGCGGCACCCTGTGCGTCACCTTCGGCATGTACCGCCCCCTCATCGACACCCTGACCCACCCCATTGCGGGACTGAAAAAATATTGGGCGGCCATGCTGCCCTTCGTCATCGGCGTGGCCGTAGGCTTTGTGGGGCTTTCCGGGCTGGCGGCCTGGACCCTGGAAAAGGACACGATTCTGGTAACCTGCGCCTTCATCGGCTTTATTATCGGCACCTTCCCCGAACTGTGGGAGGACGCCGGCACCCAGGGACGGGGCAAAGGCAGCTTTATAGCCATGGCCGTGGGCTTTGTGCTTATGGTGGGGGCGCTGACTCTGCTCAAGCGCAATACCACCGTGACCATTGCCCCCGACCTCTTCGGCTTCTTCTTCTGCGGACTGCTGTGGGGACTCAGCTTCATCGTGCCGGGGCTCAGCTCCTCCTCCCTGCTGCTGTTCTTCGGTTTGTACCAGCCCATGCTGGCGGGCATCTCCACCTTTGATTTCTCCGTGCTGCTACCGCTGGGCGTAGGCATGCTTTTGTGCGTGGTGCTGCTTTCCAAGCTGGTGGAGCGCACCTACAAGAAGCACTACTCTATCGCCTCTCACGCCCTGCTGGGCATTGTGGCCGCCACCACGGTCATGCTCCTGCCCCAGTGGTCGGGCTTTAATTTGCCCCTGCTGTGGAACTTCCTGGCCATCGTCATCGGCGCCGCCGTCTCCTACGGCTTCACCCGCATCGGCAAGGGGGAGAAGAAGGAAGAGAAAAGTGAAGAGTGAAAAGTGAAAAGCAAGAAAATAAGCACCCGCCGCCGGCAGGTGCTTTTTCTTTTACCGCTTTGCCTCTCGGCACTCTCGCCTCATGGCATCCGCGGAGACCACCCACTGTTTGCCGAACTTGCAGGCACCACTCCGTTTATCAGCTTTCCATAGGCAATGGCCTTGCGCAGAGTACTTTTGTTGAGTTTTCCGCCATAAGTTTTGAACGTGGGATAAGGCTACCTCTCAGTCAAATCTCACTTTGTTCGATTTGCCAGCTCTCCTTAAAAGGAGAGCCAAGCGGTATGAAAGGAGCTTGCGGGGTACTTAGCTTTTGGAGTTGAAAAAGCTTAAAGTTTTTCTTGCCCCCATCTGAGGAGGGGGGTGGATTGCGAAGCGTCAGCGGAGCAAGACGGTGGGAGAGATAAGTAACTTAACTTGCCAAGTATCTTCTCTCTCCCTCAGTCATCTCTCATTACATTCGAGCTGACAGCTCAACAGCAGTTCACTGGACTGCTGTCCAGAGGGAGCCAAGAATTAGTAAGCTGCTTTTACGGTTAAAAGCAAAAGTAAGCGGGAGCTTCTCATAGCGTCCGGCTCCCTTGTGTAAAGGGAGCTGGATTGTGACTGAAGCGAAAGCGGAAGGAACAAGACTGAGGGATTGACTTATCGACGCTACAAACTCGTTAAGTTTTCCGCCATAAGTCTTGAACGTGGTATAAGTCAACCCCTCAGTC
>CAZPCH010000108.1:0-5435 GCA_964585055.1 uncultured Christensenella sp.
CAAAACGAACGACGCCATTGATCTTAGCAAACAGAGTGTCATCCTTGCCGATACCGACGTTCTCGCCGGGATGGAAGTGGGTACCACGCTGACGAACCAGGATATTCCCGGCCAGCACGGCCTGACCATCTGCCTTCTTGGGTCCAAGACGCTTGCTTTCGCTGTCTCTGCCGTTGCGGGTGGAGCCGACGCCCTTCTTGTGGGCAAACAGCTGCAGATTCATCGTAAACATAGCTTATACCTCCCTGTGTGATAACTTGAGGGCTTTGGGATACCCCTGAGCCAAGGAATGCAGTCCCGCTTCCATGGTCTTAAAGACCACATCCGCCAGCTTTGCCTCCTCTTCAGGCGTATCTTCCGACAACAGGCACAAGGCGTTCCCCTCTTCGAAAGAGGTTTGAGCCTTGAGTTTTAATACATCCGTGATGCCCAGTATGGCGGTTTGGGTGATGGCGGAAATCCCCGCACACACAATGTCCTCTCCATAGGCACCGTAGTCCGCATGTCCCTTCAGGAGAAATCCTGCGGATTTGCCCCTGCGGGTAAACACGGTCACTTTTACCATCGCTTATGCAATAGCGGTGATCTCAACCTTGGTGTAAGGCTGACGATGGCCGTTCTTCTTGCGGATGTTCTTCTTCGGCTTATACCGGAAAACGATGACCTTCTTGCCCTTGCCGTGCTCCACGACCTTGGCGGTGGCCTTCACGCCTTCTACCACGGGCTTGCCCACGGTGACGTTCTCGCCGTCCGCTACCAGCAGAACGTCAAAGCTGACTTCTGCGCCGACCTCTGCATCCAGTTTCTCCACAGAGATTACGTCGCCGACCTCTGCCTTGTACTGTTTACCACCGGTCTGAATGATTGCGTACATTGCTGCTTCCTCCTTCTTCCCAGACTCGCTCAAATACGGTGACGGCTCAAAAGGCCGCACTTATACACCGTTCCGAAGCGGCTCACCGTAGTATTATACTATCCTACGGCCTTTCTGTCAACGGATTTTTTCCCGTTTTCCAAACTTTTTTCGCCGTTCTTTTTCGGCTTACTTTATGATCTTGCAGACCTTCTTCATCTCCTGCACCCGTCTGTCGGGAAGGGGACGGACAATGAACTTTTCTGGGTGCAAAGACTCGTTCCCCCGCACGAAGAAGCTGCCTTCGGGCACTTCGGGGAACAGAGCCCCCTCCCGCTTCATCAGCCCCAGCATGGCCTTAAATACATCCGGATGCACCTCGATGTACATCCTCTTAATCTGGCTTCCCTTGAGCACCTGCAAGGTCTGCTTGCGAAGCTTATTGAAGACGGTATAGGGGTTGAGCACCTTGGCTTCCCCGTTGCAGCAGGGGCAGGTATCCTTGAGTGTGTCCCCAATGCTCCGTCCGGTCTTCTTTCTGGTCAGCTCCACCAGTCCCAAATGGGTAAAGCCGAAGACATGGGAGCGGATGTGATCCTCCCGCATGGCGTTTTTCAGGGTCTGCAGCACCAGATTTCTGTCGGACTCCCGCTCCATGTCGATAAAGTCGATGATGACGATGCCGCCGATGTCCCGAAGGCGAAGCTGTACGGCAATCTCCTCCGCCGCCTCGCAGTTGGTGTTGGTGATGGTCTTCTCCAGATTGTCCTTGCCAACGTACTTGCCCGTGTTCACGTCGATAATGGTCATGGCCTCGGCTCTGTCGATGACCAGATACCCGCCGCTCTTTAAGCGCACCTGACGGGAAAGAGCCTTTTCAATCTTCCCCTCCGTATCGTAGCGGTCAAAGAGGGCTTCGCTGTCCTTATACAGAATCCGTGCCTTCAGCTTGGGGGCCATGACGTCCGCCATCTCCCGCAGGGTATCAAAGGCCGCCCGGTCGTTGACAAAGACCCTGTCCACGTCCTTCATGAGCAGATCCCGCACCGTGCGGAACAGCAAACTCTGCTCGGCGTGCATAAGCCTTGGGGCCTTGCCCGTTTTGGACTTCTTTTCAATGTCCGCATAGAGCTTCAGCAGGCTCTCCAAATCCTCCTGAAAGGCCTCCTTGGTCTTCCCCGTGGAAGCCGTGCGAACGATGACGCCCATGTTCTTGGGCTTGATCTCGTGGAGAATCTTGCGGAGCCGTGTCCGCTCCTCCTCCTTTTCGATGCGGCGGGATACGCCTACATACTCCACCGTGGGCATGAGCACCAGGGAGCGCCCTGCCAAGGTGATGTGGGTGGTGACCCTTGCCCCCTTGGTGCCTACAGGGTCCTTCTCTACCTGCACCAAAACCCGCTGACCCGGCCGCAGCAGATCGGTAATCTTTCGGTTCTGAGGGAGCTTTTCCAGCCCGTCGTACTGATCCCCGGGGAAAAATACATCCCCTGCGTACAAAAAGGCGTTCTTCTCCAGCCCGATGTCCACAAAAGCGGCCTGCATGCCGGGGAGGACGTTCTGCACCTTCCCCAGATAGATATTGCCTACCAGCCGCTCGCTCCCCTCCTGCTCCACATAGAGCTCTACGGGGGTGCCGTCCTCTACCACCGCCACACGGGTGGAAAAGGGGTTGGCGTCTACCAAAATTTCTTTATTCATTATTCCTCTTTTCCCATTGGGTTCAGAGACGGAAGCCCTAAGAAGCCATCAAAATACATCCCCGTCCGCCGGCAGCGGAAGGTCAGGGGCGTCTGCACAATGCCCGAGAGCACCTTCACAAGAGCCTCCGGCCGCAGTCCTCCCGATGCCGTCAGCTCCCCTGTCACCTGCAGACGGAAGGGGGCAGTCTCCCCGGCCTCCATCTCTATGCCGTAAATCTGCGGACGAATGTTCTGGGGCTTAAAGCCGCTCTTCGTCCTTTTTTCCACAATCCATTCCGTGCCGGAAAGCAGAGTGGAGATGCCCGCAGCAAGGGCCTCTCCCTTCACGTCTCCCTGCACCGTCAGGGTGTACGCCGCTCCCTGCAAATGGGCGGCCAGAGACCCAAAGCCCATATCGGGTCCCTCTAAAACATCGTGCATGGCCAGTCCCTCCGGCATCTGGGGCGCCACCGCCGCCAAAAACGCACCGGGGGTCATGGCCTCCTCCAGCTCCACGTCAAACCATTCCCATTGGCTCTCTGCCCCTGTGGACAAAGCCGTGGCAAAATGCAGTTCCGGATGGGGATTAAAGCCCTTGGAGTAGCGCAGGGGGATATCTGCCCGCCGCAGAATCCGCTGAACGGTGCGCTGCAAATCCAGATGGCTCAGGTACGCCGCCCGGCCTTCCTTACTTAGTGCCGCAATAATCCGCATAGGCCCTCCCAAAGCATCCGTTGCATCCCTGCCGGCAGTCCGGCGTGGTCTTTTCCTCCATGGCTCTTGTGTATTCCCGCTGTAAATACCCCTTGGTCACCACCACATCCATGTGATCCCAAGGCAAAGGCGTCTCCAAAGAGGGCGCCCACTGGGCGTAGTCCTCCACACAAAGGCCTTCCTCCAAGAAGGCTTCCCGCCAGGCATCGGGCTTAAAATGCTCGCTCCAGGAGTCAAAGCGGCACCCCTTTTCGTGCGCCCGCACCAGCACCCCGCACAGCCGCCTGTCTCCCCGGGAGAAGGCCGCTTCCAGCTCGCTTAAAAAGCTGGGATGATAGTGAAGCTCCGCCCCCCGCACGGTGCGGATGGCGCTTTGCAGCAGCTTCTGCTTGCGCATGACCTCCTCGGGGGCATTCTGCCCGCACCACTCAAAGGCGGTGTGGGGCTTGGGCACAAAGGTGGATACGCTGACGGTAATCCGCAGTCCCTTCCCCCGCTGCTCCTTGGGCAGGGAGTAAAAGAGTTTGGACACCTTCCGCGCCAGCTCCACAATGCCCAGCACGTCCTCGTCCGTCTCCGTGGGCAAACCGATCATAAAGTACAGCTTGACCCCCGTCCAGCCCGCCGTAAAGGCGTCGCTGCAGGCACGAAGCAAGTCTTCCTCGGTGACGTTCTTGTTGATGACGTCCCGCATGCGCTGGGTTCCCGCCTCGGGGGCAAAGGTCAGCCCCGCCTTGCGGACGGACTGCATTTTGCTCAGTTCTCCCTTGAGCAAGGAATCGATGCGCAGGCTGGGCAAGGCCACGGATACCCGCTTTTTCTCCATGCCGTCCATGATTTCGGGAAGAAGTTCGTGGAGCTTGGAATAGTCTCCCGTGGACAGGCTCAGCAAAGACACCTCGTCATACCCCGTGCAGGCCACCAGTTCCTCCGCCTGCTTTAGGAGGGTCTCCTTACTGCGCTCCCGCACGGGACGGTAGATATACCCGGCCTGACAGAACCGACAGCCCCGGGTACAGCCCCGCATGACCTCTACGGCCACTCGGTCGTGGACAATCTGCATGGCGGGCACCAGCATCTTGCCCATGTAGGGGGCGTGCTCCAGATCCTTTACGATGCGGCGGCGGATGGTGTCGGGGGCAGAGGGCTCCAGCTTGGAAAGGGAGGCAAAGCGGCCGTTTTCGTACTTAGCCTCATAGAAGGCGGGGATGTACACGCCCTCAATTTGAGACAGACGCAAAAGAAGCTCTCTCTTGCTCTCGCCCAGGGCCTTGGAGGTGCGGACGGCCTCGATGATTTCGGGCTCCGCTTCCTCCCCGTCCCCCATGATGATGATGTCCGCAATGTCCGCCAAAGGCTCGGAGTTCACCGTGCAGGGGCCTCCGGCCAGAATCAGGGGCATGTCCTCCCCCCGGTCCTTGGATAAAAAGGGAATATGACTCAGCTCCAGCATGGTGAGAATGTTGGTATAGCACATCTCATACAGGAGAGAAAAGCCTACGATGTCAAAGGCGCCCAGAGGCAAACGGCTTTCGATGGAAAATAGGGGCACGTCCTCCCGGCGCAAAACAGCTTCCATGTCGCTCCAAGGGCAGTAGCACCGCTCACAGCAGACCCCCTCCATCTCGTTGACCACATGGTACAGGATGCGGGAGCCCATGTGGGACATGCCGATTTCGTACACGTCGGGGAAGCACAAAGCGAAGCGGAACAAGTCCCCCTCTTTGCGAATCATATTCCATTCTCCGCCGATATACCGGGCGGGCTTCTCCACTTCCATGAGAAGCTGTCCCAGCTTCTCCTCGCTCAAAACCGGCACGGGGGCAAAATATTTGTCCCCTCCCTGCCGCTGCTTTTTTTCCATAGCCTCCATGGCTGTCCTTTCTCTAAAAAGGGCGGACTTTTGTTCCAAAGTTCCTACCCGCATAGTATCAACAATTTTACATCATGTTATTATAGCATACTCCTTTCCCTTTGTAAAATGCAAAATGCTAAGACGAACGGGAAAATTGCCCTGCGGGCAGTGAAATCTGTGCGGTGCACAGGTGAAATATGCCTGCGGCCTGTGAAATATTGCTGCGCAATATGAAATCTGCCTTTCAGGCAGGTTGTGGATGGGACGCTTTGCGTCCCTTTCATTCGCTTATCCCCTCAGCCTTGCTTCGCTTTCGCTACGCAATCCAGCT
>CAZPCH010000109.1:0-5424 GCA_964585055.1 uncultured Christensenella sp.
TACGCACACGAATCGCAATGGATAAGGCACAATGAGAATGTGAATGCGCATGTACGCAGGCGAAGCATATGCAGAATCTTCGAAATCATGGTCGAAGGCCTTGAAGAATCCGAAAGATTGGCCGTGCAGCAAAACAGAATGGCTCAAAAGGATTTGGCTGAATTCATGGACGCAAAGTATCCAAACTCGCCAACTCATACAATAATCCATGCGGCGAAAATGACTTTTTTGTAAATATCTTTTCGTTAAACTTGTGTTTAACGAAAAGATTGGTGTATACTAAAAGCATGAACGATTTCTACGCACAAAAGAACAAAGACTACACTCTCAAACTCCGTGAGCTGGTTAAGACTTTGCCCCCCTTCGCCGAATACTATTTTCGCGGCAAGGAAAGTCAAACCAGCGTGCTGACTCGCTATGCTTATGCTGTAGATTTGCAAGGCTTCTTTGCCTTTGCAGTGAAGGAGTTGCCCGCTTTCCATGAGCGGGAGCTTCTCTCCCTCACCCTGCAGGATTTGGAAAAGATTACGCCCTTGGACATAGAGCAGTATCTTTCCTATGTATCCCTCTATGAACGGAACGATACGGAGCGGGAGAACAGCGAAAAAGCAAAGGCTCGCAAGCTTTCCGCCATACGCTCTTTCTTTAAGTATTATCACAAAAAGGGAATGATTTCTCAAAACCCCGCCGCTTTGGTGGATGCACCCAAGCTGCATGAAAAAGCCATCGTTCGTCTGGAAGCCAACGAGGTTGCAGATTTGCTGGATATTGCCGAAGACGGGCAAGGTTTGACCAAGCGTCAACAAAAATACCGCAAAGCCACCGGAATGCAACTTCGTGATTCCGCCATTCTCACCCTATTTCTGGGAACCGGCATCCGCATTACCGAGTTAGTCGGCATAAACATGGAGGAAGTAAACTTTAACACCAATACTTTTCTCGTAACCCGTAAGGGCGGATCGCAGGAACAGCTTTCCTTTGGCACGGAAGTTAAGGATGCTCTTTGGGCCTATTATCAGCAAAGGAAAACCATTATTCCCGCCGAAGGACACGAAAAAGCCCTTTTCCTCTCTTCTCAGAGAAAGCGCATCACCCCCCGAGCCGTTGAATATTTGGTGGAAAAGTATGCTCGTATTGCGTCGCCCCTGAAAAAAATCACGCCCCATAAGCTTCGCAGTACATACGGCTCCATGCTGTATCAGGAAAGCGGAGACATTTATCTGGTAGCCGATGTGCTGGGGCATAAAGATGTTAACACCACCCGCAAGCACTATGCTGCGCAAAAAGAAAGGGAGTACCGCATGGCCTCCCGTTACATTAAACTCCGTGAAGAGAGCGATGAAGACACGCCCCCTTCCCCTGAATCCTAAGCCCAATCTTCGTCATCCGCAGGACCGGTGGAATCTCCCTGGTCCTTTTCTAAATCCATCTCTTCATGAAGCTCTTCGTCCGGCTGACGCAGTAGATCCACGAGCATGGAACGGGTCAAATCCTCTTCCGCTTCCTGTTCATCCATGTAGATTTCATCAATGGGAATCTCAATATACTCTTTGTCCGGTTCCAAGCACTTGAAGCAGTTGTCGCAGATTTTTGTGGGATCCAATTCGCATCTGTTGTCGCACTCGCCGCATCCATTGCAGACCGACCGCAGTCCCAAAATACATTTTTTCATACTTCCCTCCTAATACTTTAAACAATTGTTTGCTTTTTCTTCTCCCCTATGCTACAATAAAAACAGTATACAGCAAGGAGGCGCATCCTTCTTTGAATCGAATGAAAAACCCAAAGGAAACTGTCTATCGCTTCATCTGCGATTACATCAAAGCCAATGGCTATGCCCCTACCGTTCGTGAAATCGGCGCCGGCGTAGGGCTAAAATCCTCTGCCACCGTCCACGCCCATCTCAAACATCTGGAAGCGGACGGTCTGATTCGCCGTGATGCAAAGAAGCACGGATACTCCGTTGTCGGATCCGAGAGCTTAAGAGAAATCGCCTCCATCCCTCTGGTTGGTCATGTGGCCGCAGGCACGCCCATCATGGCGGTAGAAAACATAGAGGATGCCTTCCCCGTCCCCTCCCTGTTGCTGCAAGGCGCTTCCCAAGGAGAAGCCTTTATGCTGCATGTGAAAGGAGACTCCATGATTCATGCAGGCATTGAAGACGGGGATGTCCTTGTTGTTTCCGCCGCTTCCTCCGTCTTTGACGGGGACATTGTGGTGGCCCGCATTGACGGAGCTGAATTTACGGTCAAACGTTTTTACCGCAACGGAACCCAGATTGAATTGCGTCCCGAAAACGAAGCCTATGCGCCTATGCTTTTTGACCCTTCACAGGTGGAAATAGCGGGAAAGGTTACAGGGCTTATGCGTTCTCTGTAACCGCCTTTACCACTTCTTTTAAGGCAATGCGCCCGTGTTCATAGGTTAAGCTTCCCTGCATATAAACCGCATAGGGCGGACGGATGGGACCGTCTGCAGAAAGCTCCGAAGTTGCCCCCTGCACAAAGGTGCCTGCGGCCATAATCACCTGATCGGAATACCCGGGCATGTCCCAAGGTTCCGGGGTTACATCGCTCTCAATGGGCGAAGCCCCCTGCACTGCTCGGCAAAAAGCAATCAATTCTTCCGGCTTCTTAAAGCGGATGGATTCCACCACATCGGCTCTTTTGGCATCGCCCTTGGGCATGACTTCATAGCCAAGCTCTCCAAAGACTTCGCCAAAAAGCATGGCCGTTTTGAGACTTTGCAGCACTGCATGGGGTGCCATGAACAAGCCCTGATAGAAGGGACGATAGCTGGCCGCATAGGAGCCTACCTCTCTTCCCGTTCCCGGAACGGTCAAACGGTAACTTATCCTCTCTATCAACTCACTTTTCCCCACAATATAGCCGCCCGTAGGCGCCATGCCGCCGCCGGCATTCTTAATCAGCGATCCCATGATGACGTCTGCACCAACGGCTGTGGGTTCTTTTTCTTCCACAAAAGTCCCGTAGCAGTTATCCACAAGGATATGCACATCCGGCCGAATCCCTTTGACCAGGCTGAACAGCTTTTCCATCTTATCCACCGTGACGGCTTCCCGCCAGGCATAGCCCCGTGACCGCTGTACATACAGCACCTTCACCTCTTTGTGGACAATGAGGAAATCCTGTATGGCTTGCAGGTTGAAAGGATTCTCATCGTTTTCCAGCAGTTCCACCATGTGGAAATCGATGTGCATTCTGTGCAAAGCATTGGCATAGTCTTCTCTTAGCCCCACGGCCCCCTGCAATGTATCATAAGGCAGACCACTGGCAGAGAGCACCGCATCTCCGGGCTCCAGCAATGCGCTGAGTGCTAAAAAAATCGCTTGCGTTCCGTTTGCAATCTGAGGACGCACCAAGGCATCTTCTCCCTGCAAAGCACGGGCAAACACTCTGTCCAATGCATCCCGTCCGATATCGTCATAACCATATCCTTCCGTAGGCGTAAAATGCCGTGTGGATATGCCTTCTGCCCGAAAAGCATTCAGTACACGCTCTTGATTATGCAAAGCGATTTTTCCCGCTTTTTTGAACGCAGACGTGAGCCTCTCCTCCGCCCTTTCCATGCACGCTTCTATCTCAAAATAATTCATACTCTGCTCCTATATTATAAATTATCAACACAATACCTTTCGATTTCCATCAAGGTCTCCGGCCACCGATCACAGTCAAACCATCGAATAGCATCTTCACGTCTGAACCAGGTAAGCTGTCTTTTGGCAAGATGCCTTGTATCCAGTTTAATTTTCTCCACTGCCGCCTCTAAGGAAATATTTCCCCGGAAATATTCAAAGAGTTGTGCGTATCCAATGGACTGCATCGCCGGCAGACGCTTGTTTTCAATACGGTCATATAGTCCTTTTGCTTCCTCCAAAAGGCCTTGTTCCATCATGAGATCCACCCGCCTGTTGATTCGTTCATAAAGGCTGCTACGCTCCATGTTCAGGCCAATCATCAGCGTGTCATATCTAAGCTTTTGTCTTGCCCGCGTGTACGCTTCATTAAAGGAAGAGAAGGGGTGCCCCGTCAGTTCGTATACCTCCATGGCACGAACCAACCGTTTCTTGTCTCCAAGAGGGATTCTTTCCCCTGCCTGAAAATCAATCGCCTTTAATCTCTTCTGAAACTCCCCAGGATTCCTGTCATATTCCGCAGACAGCCTATCCCGCACGGCTCCGTCTCCCGGAACGGCATAGCCCATGTCACGCAAGACGGCATCGGCATAAAGTCCGCTTCCTCCTGCCAATATAGGCTGTTTACCCCGTTGAACACAGCTTTGAATGGCAGAATCCGCCGCTTTTTGAAAAACGGAAACGGAAAAATCGGCATCCTCCGGATCGGCTATGTCAATCAAATGATGCACCGCTCTCCCCTGCTCCTCTTTACTGGGCTTCGCAGATCCGATATCGAACCCACGGTATACCGCCACCGAATCGCAGGAGAGAATCTCGCCGTTCAATTTCTCCGCCAGATGCAGTGCCGTTTCGCTTTTATGGCAGGCAGTCGGGCCGAATACACAAACCAGTTTCATACAATACGCTTAAAGTTCTTTTCAATCTCCCGTCTGGAAATTTTGACCATCACCGGGCGGCCGTGAGGACAGGTCAGAGGCGTTCCGTCCCGCAAATATAGGCGAAGCAGCTCTTCAATCTCCTTTTTGTCAATGGCTTCTCCGGCCTTTATGGCATGCTTGCAGGAGGCAGAAATAATCTTGTCTCTCACAAGAGCCCTGGCGGCTCCGCGGCCCGCTTCCCCCACTGCGTTTAGTGCATCATGAATAAAAGCACCGTCAAACACCGTACCGTTTAGTACCGGAACCGCAGAAATGCACAATCCTAAGGCGCCTTCCGTTTCAAACCGATACCCCAGCTCTTCCAGTTCCTTTTTGTACTCTACGGCCTGTTCAAATTCTCTTGGCTGCAGAACCAAATGCTCCGTGATCAACAGTTCCTGAGAGCTGACATTCGTCTTCCGTGCAGAAAACTCCTCATACAGCCGCCGCTCACAAGCCGCATGCTGATCAATGAAGAATACGCTGTCCCCTTGCTCCACAATCCAATAGCTATTGAATGCGCAGCCAAGGATTTTATACGCCATATCCAGTTCCAAACTTTCCTGAACAGGCTTGGGACTTCGGGTATTGGAAGAAACATTTTCCTTCTGCTCTTCTTCCGATTTTTCAAGTTCCAAAGCCTTGCGGCTGCTCTCAATCCGGCTTTCCACCTTGAATGTGGGAACACCGCCCTCGGGTGCTTCCTTCTTTACAGGAAAATTGTTGTACCGGTAGGGCATGGAAGCATTTTCTTTCAACTGATTCCTGTCCGGCACCACGATGCCGTATTTCACCAGTTTTTGCGTCTCCCCTGCCTTCTGCGCCGCAGAAGAAATACCGGAAGAATAG
>CAZPCH010000110.1:0-5399 GCA_964585055.1 uncultured Christensenella sp.
AAATGCCGTCAAAGCGGATGCCCTCCTTCTGCCAGTGGGCCTGAATGGCGGGCATGTCGTCGGTCAGATCCCGAAAGGTATACCCGCTAAAGCCTGCGGTGTGGGTGGACAAAACCGCAGAGGGCAGCACGGCCGTTTCCAGCCCGCAGGCGGACAAAATGGGCAGTGCCACCGTCAAAGAGCACTGTCCCACGCAGGAGATGTCCTGTATGGTTAAAATCTTTTTATATTCCATGGTTTTTCCTCCTTTTAATGGAGCCGATTTGTGCATGGGCCTTCCACGCACCCCTGCATTATAGCGCAAAGATTGCAAACCCCGCAATCCTATTTTGAAAAATTTAAAGATTCCCCGACGGGGCGTCCGCCCTTTTTTCAAGGGGCTTGGAGAAGAGCCCCAGCAGCAGGGAGCCTATGGCGCCCACCCCCGTGGCCGCCCACAAAGCGGTTTCAATGCCCATGCCCTCCACCAGCACTCCGCTCAGCAAATAGCCGAAGAAGCCCGCCGCCGCAATGGAGCCCGTAATCAGAGCCTGCCCGCGGATTCTGTCCTCAGGGGCCGTCAGGGCGTTGCTGTAATAGGCCATGCCCGGCACAATCAGGGCATAGGTCACCGCCTGCATGCCTTGGGACAGGTACAGCATAGGCAGGGAGGGGGAGAGGAGAATGAGCAGGGGCTTAAGGACATACAGCCCCGCCGCCAGCCGCAAAAGCCTGTGGCAGGGGCATTTTTTCTCCATGCGGGTGAAGAGCATAAGGGCGGGCACCTCCGCCAAAGCGCCGATGAGCAGGGCCGTGCCCATGTCCCCCGCCGTGCCGTCTGCCCGCTGGACAATGTCCCACATGTAGCCGTTGATGCAGTTGTGCTGGAAGAAAATCAGAAGCTGCCCCAAAAGCATCCAAGAGAAATAGGGGTACTTTTTGAAAAAGCCCAGGGTGGAGACTCCCTTGTCTTCTCCCGCTTCTTGGGCGGTTTCCTGCCCTGCTCCTTGGGCAAGATACAAGGATACCAGCAATGTGCCCGCCGTCATGATGAGGTAGCACACCAGCATGGCCGTCCCCGTCTCCCGCTCCGCCAAAAAAGAGATGCACTTGGACAGAGCCGCATAGGCAAGGGAAGCCGCCCCGCGGGAGGCGGAGTAGTTGAGCTTTTTCCCCTCGTTGATATAGCCGAAGCCTACGGAGTTGATAAAGGGCTGGACGGTGAGGGTCATGGTGGACATAATGAGGAACAGCGCCGCCAAGGCCCCCATGGGGGCAGGGGTCAGCAGCAGTCCCCCTGAGAAGAGCGCCAGCCCCAGCCCGGCGGCAATGACCGCCCGCAGGGACAGCTTTTTCCACCGACCCAAGGCCGAGGCAAGGATGGGCTGCAAAAGCACGCTGAGGACGCTGGACAGGGCCAGCTCTACCCCGGCGGCGGTGACGGAAAAGCCCAGCTTCTGCAAAAAGACCCGGGTGTAGCTGTATACGAAGCAGGCGCTCATCCAGTACAGGCTCTGGTACAGGGCGTAGTGTATGGAAAGATGTTGGTTGACTTGGCGTTTCATAACACTCTATTTTACTATGGGCAGGGTCGCTTGTAAAGTGGGGCGGGGCGACGGAAGGGCGAAGCCCTTCTCTTCTGCGGAGGGGGAGCGTACCGCTCCCCCTCCGCAGAAGGGTTCGCTAAAGCGAACCCGCCGCCCCCCAAGCCTTCTTGCCCTCCTCCAACGCTTTTGCAACCGGGAAAGGGCGTAAAAGATACGCCCGACGGCATAAAAACAGGGACGGCACGCCGTCCCTGCACTTTAAAGGCATGGTTGCATTCTCTTTATACGATTTGAAACAGGTAGAACTTCAGATAGTTGGTTTCCGGCACCGTGGGCAGGATGGGATGATCCGGCGCCTGCTGGCGGGCCTCAATCTGCCGCAAAGTCACACGGGCATCGGCGGCGGCCTCCTGCAGCATGCGCTTGAAGTCGTCCTCATACATAAAGTGGGAGCAGGAACAGGTGGCCAAATACCCGCCCCGAGGAAGAAGCTGCATGGCACGGCGGTTGATTTCCTTATACCCACGGTAGGCGTTCTGCCGGGTGCTGCTGCTCTTGGTAAAGGCAGGGGGATCCAAAATGATGTAGTCATACGCCCGTGCCTTCTTTTCGCCCAATTCCGTCAACAGCTCAAACACGTCCCGGCAAACAAGCTCCAACTCCAGCCCGTTTAAAGCGGCGTTGCGGGCGGTCTCCTCTATGGCGCTCTGGGAGATATCCACGGCGGTGACCTTGGCCGCTCCCGCCTTGGCTCAATTTAGGGCAAAGGCTCCCGTGTGGGTAAAGCAGTCCAGCACCCGCAGTCCCGCAGACAGCTTGGCGGCGGCCAGACGGTTGTACTTTTGATCCAGGAAAAAGCCCGTCTTTTGGCCGGTCATATAGTCCACATCGTAGAGGATGCCGTTTTCGGTAATTTGGGTGTGGCCGTCCAAATCCGTCTCCAACCCAGTAAGCTTAAAGAAGCCCTTTCCCGTTTCCATGCCTTCCTTCAGGCGCAGGGGGCTTTCGTTGCGCTCGTAAATGGCCCGCACAGAGGAGCCGTTGGCTCTGAGATTCTCTATAATCAAAGAGAAAATCATGGCCTTGCGCTGTTCCATGCCCAGAGACAGGGTCTCCGTCACCAGAATGTCCCCGAACTTGTCTACGGTGAGACCGGGGAACTGATCCGCCTCCCCGAAGATCAGGCGGCAGGCGTCAAAGTCCGAGCCCATAACACGGCGGCGGTAATCTAAAGCATAGGCCACACGGCGGGCAAAGAAGGCCTCGTCAAAGCGGTCGTTGGCGTTGGAGGAGATAAGACGCAGAAGGATTTTGCTGTGGTCGTTGATAAAGCCAGTGCCCAAATACACGCCCTTTTCCGTAACCACATCCCCCAGCCCGCCGTTTTCATAGTCCCCTTCGTGGGAAAGCACTTCCTCCCCGTAGACCCAGGGATGGCCTCGGCGGATGGCGGCCTCCGCCTTTTTATTCACGGTGAAACGGGGATACTCTCTTTGTGTATGCATGGTGCGACCTCGCAGTAATCATTTTTTCCTGCATACAGTATATCAGCCTTTTGCTCCGAGGGCAAGAAAAAAGCCTGTGGGGGGCGGCGGAAGGGCGAAGCCCTTCTCTTCGGTGCAGGGGAGCGTACCGCTCCCCTGCACCGAAGGGTTCGCTTTGCGAACCTGCCGCCCCCAAGCCTCGCTCCCGCTTTTTAAAATAAGCAAGGGAAAAAGCAAAAAACAAGCCTCCGATGCTCGGTCGGAGGCTTTCGTGTTTGCTTTTTTATTTTCTTGTGATGCTGGCACCCAGGGCATTGAACTTGTGCTCCAAATGCTCATAGCCTCTGTCGATGTATTCCACTCCGTGCACCCGGGTCTCGCCGCTGGCGGAAAGTCCTGCCACAATGAGAGCGGCCCCTGCCCGCAGATCGCTGGCGGAAATGTCGGCCCCACGCAAAGTCTCCACCCCCCGTACCCGGGCGGTGCGCTTGCTGATGGTGATGGAAGCGCCCATCTTCCGCAGTTCCTTCACGTGGTTGAAGCGGTTCTCAAAGATGTTCTCCTGAATGACGGAGTTCCCCTTGGAGGTGGTCAAATACGCCATCATGGGCTGCTGCAGATCCGTGGGGAAGCCGGGGTACACGGCGGTCTTAATGCTCACAGGTCTCGGCCGCTCCTTCATGCTCACCCGCAGGAAGAAGTCCCGCCCGTCGTCTCCCTCGGTGACCCGTGCGCCGCTTTCCAACAGCTTGGCGGTAATGGCCTCCATGTGGGTGGGGATGACGTTCTTGATGATGACGTCCCCTCTGGTGGCGGCGGCGGCAATCATGTAGGTGCCCGTTTCAATCTGGTCGGGGATGACGGCGTAACTGCAGCCGTGAAGCTTGGGCCGCCCCTGAATGCGGATGACGTCCGTACCCGCCCCCTTAATGGAGGCGCCCATCATGTTGAGGAAGTTGGCTACGTCCACCACGTGGGGCTCCTTGGCTACATTCTGCAGGACGGTTTGTCCCTCCGCCCGGCAGGCGGCCAGCATCACGTTGATGGTGGCGCCCACGGAGACCAAATCAAAGAAAATTTCCGCGCCCTTGAGCTTGGTGGCCTGGGCCCGCACCACGTTGCGGCTTTCGTCCATGTATACGTTGGCACCCAGTGCCCGCATTCCCTTAATGTGCTGGTCGATGGGTCTGGGGCCGATGACACAGCCTCCGGGCAGAGCCAGCTCCACCTCGCCGTAAGCCCCCAGCATGGCGCCCAGCAGATAGTAGGAAGCCCGCATGGAGCTGACCTCGGGGAAGGTAACGTCCAGAGTCTTAATCCCCGTAGGGTCAATGCGCAAACAATCCCCTCGGGTGTGATCCACCTTGGCGCCTACATGGGTCAGGATGCTCTTTAGGCTCTTGACGTCCTGAATGTCAGGCAGGTTCTCCAAAATACAGCATTCCCCTGCCAGCACCGCCGCAGGAATGATGGCCACCGCCGCATTTTTGGCGCCGCTGATGGTAACGGTGCCCTCCAAGCGTTTGCCGCCCTGAATGCTGTAATACTGGTTCATGTCTGCCTCCAAAATCATTCCGAAATTTCGCCCCACTTAGTTTACCCAATTCTGTCCCTCCCGTCAACCGTTTTTCCCCTTGTATTTCCTATATTATAGCGGGACGCAGAAAATATATTTGTATTTTTTTCTCTTAGGGGGCAGACAAAGGAAAAAAGGTGTGGTATACTCATTCTCGTACGAACAAATGTTCGTATAAAAACCGAACAGAACAACTGTCAGACGAAAAAGAATGTAAAGGAGAACGGAAACTATGGATGGACAGTTAAGAAAGGCAGCCGCCTGTCATGCAAAGGCCTACAGAGAGTACAAGGAGTATTTGCGGGGGTATGGGGCAGGGAAGGCAACGGACGCTGAAAATCGCCTTGGAGGAAACGCCGCCATGTCGGAGGAAGTCAGCCGAAAGGTGCGCCTGCGGGCGGGATGGGTGTCGGCGGTGGATACGGTGCGGGTGCACCTGGAGAAAACGGACCCGGAGAAGGCCAAGGTCTTCGAGCGGCTTTTTGGGCTGGATGAAGAAAACAGGTATAAGGACAATCGGGTCATAGGCTTGTCCATGGAGCTCAACGTCAGCCCGGCCAACATATACCGCTGGCGGGAGAGCATATTGGACCAGTTGATTTTGGCCGCCACAAAGGAGGGCGTTTTGAACCCCTTTTTGGGGGAAGAGGCAAAGGAGGAAGACTGCGCCCTGCAGTAAAGGGGAGGAGCGGTTTGGGGGGCGGCGGGTTCGCTTTAGCGAACCCTTGTGCGGGGGAGCTTTCCGCTCCCCCGCACAAGCAATGTCATTAACTTAAGGATTTGTTTTCTCTCCCTCCGTCTCAAGCCTCACCA
>CAZPCH010000111.1:0-5377 GCA_964585055.1 uncultured Christensenella sp.
AACCACAACATGAAGGAGCTATTAGAGAATTCAACTTTTGTTGAGCCACAGTCTGATAAAGACAAGCGACACGCAAGGTATGGAATCACTGGATTTGAGGTGCGTACTGTCAAATTCTATGATGGAAAAAGAGCGTACACGGTGGATTTTTCCGTTGGATTAACAGAGAAGGGAAAGAAAGTCGCATACGCAAAAAAATTTGTTGGATATGACGCAAAACTAACCAATAAAATTCAGGACGCTGAAGTTAGGGGTAACAAATCCCCAAGCCTTCAGCGCCCTGAATTTGATAATAAGATACCACAGTTGAAGCCGAAAGTCAATACCCCTTATGCCCTCGACTCTGTAGGCAGGGAGCTGTCTGAAGGTCAGTGGGAGTACTTCAAGGATTCTGTAATCCGTGACGAGCAGGGGTGTTTGAAGGTCATGTATCGTGGAGGTAGGGAAAGCTTCACTGTGTTTGACAGGAAAAAGGCTTCGCACTCCAATCTGTATGGAAGAGGCTTTTACTTTACGGACAGTGAAAGCCACGCACGCCAGTATGGGGATGCCCGTGCCTATTATCTGAAAGTAACGAACCCCGTTTCCACGGAGCAGACCACCATCACTCGTGCCCAGCTTCGGAAGTTCATCAAAGCCGTGGCACAAAATGAAGACTACGGTTTAGACAACTATGGATACGGCGCAACGGTTGACAGCGTGCTGAAAAAAGTTTATGGAAGCAGGAGCGATTTCGCTATGCTGTATGACATAGACACGGTTTGCGTTGGGGATATGGTAGCTACAGTAGAGCTGTTTAACGAAGTAAACGGCACCAACTATGACGGCTTTATCTTGCCCACCGAAACGGTAGTGTTCAGCTCTGAGCAGATAAAGGAAATAGACAATCTGAAGCCGACTACAGATGCCGACATCCGATATTCCCTCGACCGTGACCTGCTCCGTGAACTGGACGGCTACAACACTCACAAGGTTATCACTCAGAAGGCGGTTCTTCCGAACTTCGACTCCGACTTCATCCTCGGAAACGAGGCTAAAGGCATTACGGGCATTCTTGACCAAGCTCTCAATGACCCTGCCGCGCAGGATGTCGTTACCGCTGAGAACATGGTATACGAAAAGTTCAGCAACGGGAATCGTGACATCAACAACGCAGACGCTGAAGCCATCGAAGAAGCCAAGCGTGTGCGGGACATGGCTGCCCAAGTAGCTGTGCAAAAGACTGTAGAGGCTGGCGGAGTGGAAGTTCCACATGCAAATGAAACAGAAACGGTGAGCAACATTTCTCAGCATGCGATGTACTCGCTGTGTAAGCTTTCGGACGGAAGAAGATTTGTTAATGTTGACCAAGACCAAGATTTGTTTGATGGCCAACCCAAGAACGAATATGCAAAGATAGCAAAGAAAATTATTTCCAGGAAGTTTCAGGGAAAGGTAATCGGCATTGATAATAAAATGTTTGTCAATGGTTCTGGTGTTGCCGAATATGGATATCCAAGCAAAAATCTTTCCAATGAACTTAGAGAAGCAAAGTTCAGATCAGCTGGTGAACTGGACAATCTTTTGGATGCTGGAACAAATTTCGAAAACGTTCCCGATGGACAAAACGGTCATGTTCATCCAGATGTTGTAGATGGTTTTGACTGGTATGATACGTTGTTTAGAATTGGAAACAGGTGGTTCTCTGGAAGAGTCAATATAAAAAATATTGCGAGGGGAAAACTCTTTAAGGATGTAACACAAATAAAAGATTGTACTCAGGACATAATCGACTCATACGGGAAAAACCCGAAGTTCGAATTCCTGAGACAATCTTCTACAGAAATGCTATCACAGCCTGTTCCGGGTGTCAAGCAAAATTTTACTGGCGAAGAGTTTGGCGGTGCGTCCCATGTTATCTTCGATTCCAATCAGGCGAAGAATGTGGACAACCTGAACCCCACCGATAATCCGGACCTTCGCTACTCCCTCGACCGTGACCTGCTCCGTGAACTGGATGGCTACAACACTCACGGCGATTCTATAGGGAAACAGGGAAAAGCTGTCGAGAAGATGTTCGTGCAAGCGTTCAAAGAAGCGAAGCAGGACAGCAACGCCTCCCTTGAGGTATACGCCGATACTCTCGTAGCATTCGACAATCTGCTTCCCAAGCTCAGGAAGTTTGTAGACGGCACGCTTCCCGACAAGTCTATTGAGCAGCTTACTGACGAGCTTATCGGAATCGTAGACAAGGCACTGGATCGTGCGAAGGGCGAGAAGAAAGCACTCCCGCTTATCGAAAGCTATGTAGGCGGGGCAATTACGCTTTCTCCTGAGCAAGCGAAAGAGCTGAAGTCTTTAGGCTACAGTGTTATTCAGTATCAGGCAATGCTCACAAAAGCATTGGGATACAGAGCGCATGTTACGGCGATTAAGAACGTATCCGATATTAAGTTCAGCAGTTCTTTGGAACAGGCATATCAAGAGGCATACGACGAGACTGGCGATGAGAGCTACAATGTCACTGCTGTTGGATTACGGTTCGGCAAATATGAATTTGTGCCGTTACTTGGTAAAATCTATGTCATATCTTGTCCCGTGGGATAATAATACTCCGTCGGTAAGTTCAATTTGAAGAATGCACGTATTCTCATCTTCAAAATTATTGTGACCATTATGTATCCACTCAGAAAAAGCTGCTTTCATTTTATCTGCAATTTCCATGTTCTCTTTTTTACCAAAATAGCCTAAATTTATGCCTTTTCCGTTAGCGGTAAACCAATCTCCTGCAATTGCAACAAGCGGATTTTCTTGAATTTGCTTCATTTTATTTGAAATTCCATAGGTCAGCACATAGAAAGAACCGTTTTCATAAAACGAATTTACATTACGCACACAGGGCTTATTGTCTACGGATGTTGCCAATGCAACAATACTGTCTTTTCCGAATCTTTCAATCATAATCTTTTCTGCCTCTGCAGACAATTTAGCCATCTCTTTTTCCTCCATGGAAGTCCGGTTTGTTTAACTGATTATATGCTATCATAAGTCGGTTTCGTATACAAGGACAGCCGCAACAGATTAAACGTTGCGGCTGTTCACTGCTATATGGCTTTCGCTTTTTTTAGCTTTGGGGGTGGGTTTTGGGCTTATTTTTTCTTTACTTCGCCGGAGGCCTTGATGTACTTGGCGGCCATGTAGCCCGTTACTTTGGTGCCGGCCACCTTTACATAATAGAAGTCCCCTTCCTTATAGTAGATGTAGACCTTCTTGCCCTCGTAGTATTCGCCGATGGCCTTGGAGCCGGTGGAGGCTTCCTTGCGGATGGCCAGCTTGCTGGCGGTGATGGTGCCGAGGACGGTATCCTCAGGCTGGTCGGACAAATCCTCCTTGGTTTCCGACTCCGCTTCGCCGAAGTCGCTGGTAAGCTTTACGAAGCGCTTGGCCACATAGCCGTACTTCTTGGCGTCGTTGACCTTGACGAAGTAGAAATCGCCGTCGGTGGTATATACGGTCAATTCCGTGCCCCGCTTCATGTTTTCAATGACGATGGGGGTGTCGGTGCTGGGGCCCTGCCGCAGATTTACGTCGTTGCCGGAGAGCTCTGCGCTGGCGGCCTTCTTCACCATGGAGTTGGTGGGCTTACTCAAGGCGTCGGGATCCTTCTTCAGTTCCGGGGTGCCTGCAGGGGCATCGGTGGGGGCGGGGCTGTCGGTTGCGGCCGATTCAGGAGAGCCCGCAGGCAAATTCCCGCCGTCGGAAGGCGACGGAGTGGTAATGGTCTGTGTGCCGTCGGCAATGCTGGGGGTAATGACGGGCAGCAGACTGCCTCCGGTGGAACTGGGGGCATCGCTATGGGCCGCATCGCTGGGGGCAGGGGCCGTGGGGCTCTGGGAGGGCAAGTCCACGCTGTCCTCCGCTCCCTTGCAGGCGCCAAAGCAGCTGGTAGCCGCCAGCAGAATGATAATGGCAATAAGCAGAATCACCGTCGCGCCGATGGTCACATAGCCCTGAGGCGTAATTCTGTATTTCTTTCTTGACAAAACGAACCCTCCTCTTCTAACAGGTTTCCTCCTTATTATACCTTGTCGGCATCAAGCTGGAAAGGTGTATTTTCGGCTAAATTGTTTCTTTTTCATAAATAATCTTTTAATAAAGACAATTTTGTGCCGATTCCCCTTTTTTGCTTTTTTAGGCAGTTTCTCCCATGGACTTGCATGAAAAATATTCTTTACAATGGGCTATAAAATTCAAGGAAGGCTCAAAAAATGCTATCTCAGCTAAACAGTCCCTGGATGTATGCCGTCTGCGGGAGCATCATCGCTGCGGCGGCGCTCATCTGCATCCTCTTTCTCGTGCGTGCCTACAGGGAGGGAGCGGCCATGGGCATGGACAAAACCGTTCTGCGCCGCATCCTTGCCTCCGGCGCCGCCTTTTCCTTCCTGCCCAGCGTGGGGATTCTGCTGGGGGTCATCGCCCTGTCGGGGAGTCTTGGCACCCCTTGGCCCTGGATGCAGCTTTCCATCATCGGCGCCCTTCACTATGAGACTCAGGTGGCCCAGGCGGCGGCGGAGCAGGTGGGCATGAGCGCCCTGACCATAGGGGAAATGACGCCAACCAACTTCACCACCATCCTTCTGATTCTGGGCCTGTGCATTATGGGGGGCATGCTTTTAAGCCTCCTCTTTAACGAAAAATATTTGGGCAAGGTCTCCATAGGCACCCATAAAAGCCAAAAGGGGGCAGGCTTTGGGGACAAGGCCATGACCGCCATGTTCATCGGCCTCGTCTCCGCCTACATAGGCAGTTATGTGGGGGGCTTTGTTTCGGGGGAGGGGGCATTCACCTTCTCCGGCAATATCATTCCCCTGTTTGTGGCCGCCGTGTCCGCCGCCGCCATGGGGCTTTTTACCTATTTGGAAGAGAAAAGGAACCTCCCGTGGCTAAAGAGCTTCTCCATGGCCGCCAGCATGCTCATGGGCATGGCCGCAGCGGTTCTTGCGGGACAGGTTCTATAAAGGAGGCCGCAGATGGAGTCTTACACCCGTGACGATTTTGACCGCTACAATCGGCGCACCCACCTTTGGGGGCGCTTAAGTTCTCTGCTCATTTTAATCATGCTGTTGGGCGCCCCCTTTCTCATCGGCGCCCATCTTGGGGGCATGCCCGACTTAGCTGCCGCCGCCAGAGCTTTTTTCACCGTGGGACTGGTGTGGACGGTAAGCCGTGTGGCGGAGTATCTCATTTATACCCCCGTACTGGGGGCAGGGGGCGGGTATCTGGCCTTTATCACCGGAAACATCCTCAACGTAAAGCTCCCCAGCGCCGCCAATGGCCGGGATATCGCCGGAGTCAAGGCGGGCACGCCCGAAAGCGAGATTGCCTCCACCCTGTCCAT
>CAZPCH010000112.1:0-5366 GCA_964585055.1 uncultured Christensenella sp.
AAGGACACGGTGGACTTCGGCCCCAACTTTGACGAAACCCTTCAGCATCCTCTGGTGCTGCCCTGCCTGTACCCCAACCTCTTGGTCAACGGTTCCGGCGGCATTGCCGTAGGCATGGCCACCAACATTCCCCCTCACAATCTGGGAGAGGTCACGGACGCTCTTTGCGCCATGATCGACAACCCGGACATCACCGTGGACGACCTCATGCAGTACATCCCCGGCCCCGACTTCCCCACGGGAGGCATCATCATGGGGCGGCTGGGCGTAGCCGAGGCCTACCGCACGGGGCGGGGCCGCATTGTGGTGCGGGCAAAGACCGAGATTGAGCAGATGAGCGCTAACCGCAGCCGCAGGCCCGTCTGGTGGAGCGCATTGCAGAGCTGGTGCGGGAAAAGAAGCTGGAAGGCATCTCCGATCTGCGGGACGAAACCGACCGCACGGGCACCCGCATCGTCATCGAGCTGAAGCGGGACGTCAACGCTCAGGTAGTGCTGAACAACCTCTACAAGCACACTGCCATGCAGGACACCTTCGGCGCCATTATGCTGGCGCTGGTGGACGGTACCCCCCGCATTTTGAACCTGCGGGATATGCTCTATTACTACCTCCAGCACCAAAAGGACGTAGTCACCCGCCGCACCCGCTACGATTTGAACCGGGCTCTGGAGCGTCTGCACATTTTGGAAGGCCTCATTGTGGCCCTGGACAACATCGACGAAGTGGTGCAGATTGTCAAGACCTCCAAGAACGGCCCCGAGGCCAAGGAGCGTTTGGGCGAGCGGTTCGGCCTTTCCGAGCGGCAGGCACAGGCCATTTTGGACATGCGTCTGCAGAAGCTGGTCGGCTTGGAGCGGGACAAGCTCCGTGAAGAGGAAGCGGCCCTGAAACTGCGGGTAGAAGAACTGCAGGGCATTCTTTCCGACGAGCACAAGCTCATGGAAATCGTTAAGGCGGAAGCCCTGGCAATCAAGGAAAAGTACGCCGATTCCAGGCGCACGGAGATTACCCAGGTGCTGGACGATATAGATTTGGACGACGTCATTCAGGAGGAGGACATGGTGGTGACCATGACCCACTTCGGCTACGTCAAGCGGCTCTCTCCCGACGTGTACCGCACCCAGAACCGGGGCGGCCGCGGGGTCGTAGGGCATGTTACCAAGGAGGAGGACTTTGTGGAGAGGATGTTCGTTACCTCCACCCACAGCGACATCTTCTTCTACACCAATCGGGGCCGGGTCTTCCGCACCCGCTGCTACGCCATTCCCGAAACCAGCCGCACCAGCAAAGGCGTGCCGGTAGTGAATCTGGTGCAGCTTCAGGACGGGGAAAAGGTCACGGCCATGTTCCCCGCCGACAGGAATCTCATGGAAAGCCCCGCCTATCTGGTCACCGCTACCAGACAGGGACTCATTAAGCGCACCCGTCTCTCCGAGTGCAGCAACATCCGCAAGGGCGGCCTGCTGGTGCAGACCATCAAGGAAGGGGACGAGCTCATCTCTGTAGAGGTCTCCACGGGCAAGGACGACTTTATCATCGCCAGCCGAGAGGGCAAGTGCATCCGCTTCAGCGAGGAGGACGTCCGTCCCACCGGCCGAGGAGGCATGGGCGTGCGCTCCATCCGTCTGGACGATGAGGATGTGGTCGTAGATATGGTCAAGGTCATTCCCGGCGGCAGTGTGCTCACCGTTTCCGAAAAGGGCATGGGCAAGCGCACGGAGGAAGAGCAGTACCGTCAGCAGGGCCGCGGCGGCAAGGGCATTATGGCCATGAGCCTTACCGAGCGCACGGGGTCTCTTGCCTGCCTGAAGATGACCACCGACGAGCAGGATGTCATGCTGGTGCGGGACGACGGCACGGTAATCCGCACCCCCGCTTCCCAGATTCCCGTCATCGGCAGAGCCACCCAGGGCGTCCGCCTCATGCGTGTGGACGAGGGCACCAGAATCGCCTGCGTGGCCCTGGCACCCCATGGGGAAGAGGAAGCCGCAGAAGAGAATGGCGTGCAGGGAACAGAGAATAGAGAATAGATAAAAGATAAAAGAAAACAGGGGGGACGGCGTGCCGTCCCTGCCTGATTTTTCCCTCTCCCCCGTTTCTGATTCACCGAAAACTCTCAATATGTCAAAAGAGTGTAAATAATTTCCCCTATCTATGGAGAAGTGAGGGGAAAGGTGCTAAACTTAGCTGATTCCTCTATTATAGAAAGGAAACTCCATGCGCAAACAAAGAACCATCCATGGCATTCCCAGAGCCAAGCTCATGCTTGTGATTGTGCTGGGCATCGCCCTGGTGCTTTCCATCGTGCTGGCAAGCTGTCTGAACCGAAAGCATTCCACGGGAACAGCCGACGGTCAGCAGTCCGGCTCGCCTGTACTTGTCAGCGAGATCATGCTCAGCAACCCCGGCTCCGTCACCGACCCCAACGGAGGGCATCCGGACTATGTGGAGCTGTACAACAACTCCGACGCCGACGTGGACATCTCCGGCTACACCCTTTCCGACCGGGAGGACAGAGCCTGGCTCTTCCCCACGGGCACGGTGATTAAGGCCAGAGAGTACATGATTGTCTGGTGCACCGGGGATAAGGTCAACGATGCCCTCATCGCCGACTTTAAGCTTGGATCCGGGGACGTGCTCCGCTTTACGGACGCTTCCGGCCACATGATTCTCTCCAAGGAGCTCAGCGACATCTTTGCCGGGCAGGTGCTGGCTTTGAACACCGTCACCATGCAGTGGGAGCAGATGCTTCCCAGCCCCGGCTACCCCAACACCCCCGAGGGCATTGCCGCCTTTGAAAACAGCAAGATGCTGTCCAACGAGCCCGTACAAGCCGGGGTCACCGCCCACAACGGGGTGTACATCAGCGAGTTCATGCCCAGCAACGGCATTACCACCGCCGGTCCCGACGGCAGCTACCCCGACTGGATTGAGCTGTACAATTCCAACACCACCTCCGTAGACTTGTCCGGCTGCGGCCTCTCCGACGATGAGAGCAAGCCCTACAAGTTCACCTTCCCCCAGGGCACCGTCATCGAAGGCGGAGAATATCTGGTGCTGTGGTGCTGCACGGGGGATGCGGAAGGGTTCATCTATTTGAACTTCGCCCTCTCCTCCAAGGGGGAGACCCTCCTGTTTACCGACGCCAACGGCGGCACCTTGGACAAGGCCTCCTATGAGAGCGCCCTGAAGGATTACTCCTTTGCCCGCGCCTACAACGAGCTGGGGGACTTTGACCCCAACTCCTCCTTCGGCCAGACGGACAAGCCCACCCCGGGCTATCCCAACACCGTCGCCGGCTTCAACGCCTTCGACAGCCAGCGGAACCCGGACTTGGGCGTCCACGACATCTCCTTCAACGAGATTCTCTCCGAGGGCTACAGCTGGTATTTGAATGCCGACCAGAAGAACGCCCCCTGGGACAGGGACTTGGGAAGCTGGATTGAGCTGTACAACAGCTCCGACGAGGCGGTAAACCTGACGGGCTACTCCCTCTCCGACAGCGTCAACAACCCCACCAAATGGGTTTTTCCTGATGGAACGAGTATCGCCGGGAAAGGATATCTCATCCTCAATATGAAGGGCAGCCTTCCTCGGGAAGGCGAAACGGAAAGCTCCGTCACCGCCGAAATGAAGGCTCTGACCCTGAGCTTCTCCGTGTCGGGAGAAGGGGAAACTTTGTACCTCTACAACCGGGAGGGCGTGCTCATCGACCGGGTCAACGTGCCGGAGGCCACCGCCTGCTTAAGCTACGCCAAGAACACCAACGGGGACTGGGGCTTTTCCGAGACCCCCACGGAGGGCGCAGCCAACACGGGGGTGCTGAACAGCCGCACCTACTGCGAGATGCCCGTCTTCTCTCTGGGCAGCGGCCTATACCACGGCACCCAGAGCATGACCATTTCCGTCCCCGTGGGCTGCTATGTGACCTACACCCTGGACGCTACCACCCCCACGGAAAGCTCTGCCCGCTACCAGGCGGGGCAGACCTTCACCCTTTCGGAGAACACGGTCATTCGGGCCCGCACCTTCTCCACGGACGGGTCGGGGTACAAGAGCGAGGTATCTTCCGCTACCTATATTATTATTGGGGATACGGAGACCCAGGAAGCCCACAGCACCACCTTGCCCGTCGTCTTTCTGGTCACCGACCCGGACAATCTCTATGATTTGGACTACGGCATCTATGTGCTGGGGAACCGCTATAAGGGCACCCTCCCCGCTTCCGGCATAGAGGAAACGGGCAGCAAGCACTATCAGGGCGCCAACTTCAACCAGCGGGGCAAGGAATGGGAGCGGCAGGCCCACATGACCTACACCACCCCCGGGGGAGAAAGCGTGGAGTACACTCAGAACCTGATGCTCCGCATCTTCGGCTCCTACTCCCGCTACGACCGCATGAAGGGCATTGCCCTCATCGCCCGCAAGGGCTACGGCGGTAGCACCATCAACTACCCCTTCTTTGAGAACCGCCCCTTTACGGAGTATAAGTCACTGGTACTGCGGGCTTCGGCCAAAGACTGGAACCTGTCCCGCATTCGGGACGTGCTGATTCTGGGACTGGCGGACGATGCAGACATCGACATGGCCGTTCAGGCCTATGTGCAGACGGTGGTCTACATCAACGGCCAATATTGGGGGGTCTACAACCTGCGGGAAAAGGTCAGCCGCAACTATCTTGCCCAGCACTACTCCATTCAGGACAAGGACACCATCGACATCCTTCGGGGCAACGGCGTGTACGTTTCCGGAGACGAGGGAGCCGTGGACGATTACAAGGCGCTGATTCAGTAGTGTCTGGATCACAACTTCGACCTCTCCGACCCCAATGCCTACGCCTATGTATGCTCCCAGGTGGACGTAGAGAACTTTGCCATGTACTGCGCTTTGGAGATTATCGTGGGCAACACGGACACGGGCAACATCAAGTTCTGGCGCTCCTCCGAAAAGGACAGCCGCTGGCGGTGGCTTCCCTACGACTTTGACTGGGCCATGAACCGAAACGACAACGAGTCCGAGACCACCACCACGGGATACCGGCGGGACTTCTTCTATAAATACCTGCGGGAAGAGGGCCACGGCGCCGGAAAAGGCTTTTCCACGGTGCTGGCCCGAAGCCTTCTGCAAAACAACGAATTTGTAGAAATATTCCTGAAGTATTGCGGTGTCATGTTTAAAGATGTATACTCTACAGAGAAGATTGTGGCCAAGGCCAACGAACTGGCGGACAACATCGATGCCGAGATTCAGTGGGACTTCCCCCGCTGGGGGCTGACGCTGAGATACTGGCGGGGTCACATCAACAACATCATCGGCTATGCAGAGAACTATCCGGCCTACTAACAGAAGAACTGCCAGGCCTACAT
>CAZPCH010000113.1:0-5332 GCA_964585055.1 uncultured Christensenella sp.
CGCACCGGAAAAAACGCCTGGATCATCGAGAAGCAGGGCTTCGGAGGGCAGATTACCTATTCCCCTCAGGTAGAGAACATTCCCGGCTTTGCCTCCGTCAGCGGCAACGCCTTTGCAGACGCATTTTTGGAGCAAATCCTCGCTCAGGGGGCGGAGGTGGAGCTGGAAACCGTCACCTCCCTTACCAAAAAGCCGGAGGGCTTTCTGGTGGAAACGGAGGAGGGCGGCGCCTATGAAGCCCCTGCCGTCATTTTGGCCACGGGGGTACAGCACCGCCTGCCCGGCCTTCCCGGAGAGGACGAGCTCATCGGCAACGGCATTTCCTTCTGCGCCGTGTGCGACGGGGATTTTTATAAGAACCAGACGGTCTGCGTAGCCGGCGGGGGCAACTCCGCTCTGCAGGAGGCCATTCTCCTTTCCGCCAAGTGCAAAAAGGTCATCATGCTGCAGGATTTGCCCTATTTCACCGGGGAAAAGAAACTGCAGGAGGTGCTCTTTGCCCGTGACAACGTGGAGGCGCACACGGGAGTGCGGCTGGTGTCTCTGCTTACCCAAGGGGATGCCCTGCAGGGGGTAGAGATAGAAAAGGAGGGGCGGCGGGAGCAGATTTTCTGCGACGGTCTCTTTGTGGCCATCGGCCTGATTCCCAAGAATGAGCCCTTTGCCTCCTTGGCCGCCTTGGATGCCCAAGGCTACTTTGACTGCGGGGAGGACTGCCGCACCCAAACCCCCGGCCTTTTCGTGGCCGGAGACTGCAGAAAAAAGACCCTGCGGCAGGTGACCACCGCCGCCTGCGACGGAGCCGTGGCCGCCATTGCCGCCTGTCGGTACTTGGACGAAGTGAGAAGCTGAAAGGAGCCCCATGCGCATACCCATTGTAAAACTGCATCCTCAGGCCAAAATCCCCACCCAGGGCTCGCCCTTTTCCGCAGGCTATGATCTGTACGCCTGTTTGCCAGAGGGAAGCATCACCATTGCCCCCGGGGAAAGCCGTCCCATCGGCACGGGGATTTCCTGCGCCCTGCCCGAGGGGTATTTCGGCGCTTGCTTTGCCCGCAGCGGACTGGCCTTCAGGCAGGGTTTGCGCCCCGCCAACTGCGTAGGAGTGGTGGACAGCGACTATCGGGGGGAGTATACCGTGGTGCTGCACAACGACGGGGATGCGCCTCGGCAGATTGTCCACGGGGACAGAATTGCCCAGCTTGTGCTTCTGCCCTGCATGAGTATGGAGTTTGAGGAGCAGGAAAAGCTGGAGGAAACGGAACGTGGAGCCGGAGGCTTCGGCTCCACGGGGCGATAAAAACAAAAGCGAAGGGAGAATTGTATGGGAAATACCTTTTATTTCGGCTGGGAGCCCGCTTTGATGGTGTGGCTTCAGTCCCATTTGGGGGACTTTGGGGTGAAGGCGGCCTCCTTCATCACCCTCTTTGGGGAGGAGACCCTTATGGTGCTGGTGCTGGGCTTTTTCTACTGGTGCTGGGACAAAAAGACGGGGCTGTTTTTAGGCACCAACATCATCACCGCCTCCGTATGGAACCCTTTGTTTAAGAACGTGGTTCTTCGCCGCCGCCCTTACTTTGACTGCCCGGAGGTGCAGTGTTTAAAGCCCGTAAAAGCCAGTGCGGATCTGTACGACATCACGGCTCAGGGCTATTCCTTCCCCAGCGGCCATTCCAGCAGCGCCGCCTCCTTGTGGGGGTCTTTGGCCGCATGGTTCAAAAAGAAGTGGGTTACGGCGGTCTGCGCCCTCATCATTCTGCTGGTGGGCGTCAGCCGCTTCTGTCTGGGGGTGCATTATCCTACGGACGTGCTGGCCGGCTGGGCTTTGGGGTTGGGCATCGTCTTTTTCCTCCCCTGGCTGCAGAAGAAACTGCACAACAAGAAGCTCTTTTACCTGATTCTCCTGCTGACCGCTTTACCGGGGCTGTTTTACTGCACCACCAACGATTATTATACCAGCCTTGGCATGCTCATCGGCTTTATGGCGGGGGATTTGTTTGAGGAGCGGTTCGTCCGCTTTGAGAATACCCGCTGTCCCGTGCGGATTGCCCTGCGCCTTGCAGGAGGCGTGGGCATCTATCTGGGGCTCAATGCCCTGCTGAAGCTCCCCTTCTCCGGTGAGTTCCTTTCTGCGCCCGCCCTGCTGCCCCGCCTGGTGCGGACGGCCCGCTATGCCCTGATCCTCTTTGCAGATATCGGATTGTACCCCATGGTCTTTGCTTTGACGGGAAAGATTTCCCTGGGGAAGAAGGCTTGCGGGAAGTAAATTATTTTTCGGTAAAAGGGGGCGGGGGAAGGGAACGGCTTCGCCGTTCCCCGGCGTCCGTGACGCCGGCGGTGCCGCAGGCACCTCTTCCCCCGCCCCGACCCACACAAAAAAGCCCCCGAAAGGAGGCTTTTTGTTTTGCTTCGGACTGTTATTTTTCCAGCAGACGGGCTTCCAGATAGTACCGCTTTTCCGCCGCTTCCCCCATGGAGAAGGTCTTGCGGGGCAGGGCGCCGTCAAAGATGACCGTGGGGAACAGCTCGCTCTTGGCCATGTCGGGAAGGAGGAACCCGGTGGTGTCGGGCTTCTTGGAAAGCTCCTTGACCACATCGATGCCGTGGATATAGTCCACCTCACCGCCTAAAGCGGGCAGCACGGCGTCAATGGCGTTCTGCAGGGTGCCTACGGCCAGCTGTGCGGCAGGAGACTCCACCACAAAGGCGCCGCTCTTGTCCCCATAGTAGAAGGGGATGACGTGCTTTTCGCCTCCGGCAGGGGCCTGCTCGGGCGCCAGATAGGCCTTGCCGTTTTGCTCTTGGAGCTTATTCAGGAGGGCGTCAATGAGCTTCTCACCGGGCACGCCGAAGACGTTCCGATGAATGGCCTCAAAGACGATGCCCTCGTCATGGACGTTGTTCAGCTCAATAAGGGCATACCGGGCGGGATGGTTCTCCTGCTCCTCGGGGGAGAGGGTCTCCTTGATCTTGACCCAGTTGGCCTTGGCCGTGGCCAGAGAATGGTTGCCGTCGCCCATGGCAAAGAGGAGGACGGGCTTGTCGCCGTATTTGGCCTCAAAGGCGGCCTTGTCGGACAGGGCGGTCAAAGCGTCAATCACCCCTGCAATATCCTGCTCCTTGTCCACCAGACGGCCGCAAATGTGCCCGCCGCCCAGCATCAAATCCGTGTCATAGAGCAGGGGCAGGGTCTCGGCCTTTTCAAACAGAGGCTCAATGACCGTGCGGTTGGGGTCGTCAATAAGCACCAGAATGTGGGGCAGCTCCACGGCGGCGCCCTCCCGAATGCGCAGACGGGGAGGAATGCGCTCAACAATGGTGCCCTCCGTGGCACGGATGAGGGTGCCGGAGCCCTTGCTGTAGTCATACTTTTCCAAATCCAGCGCCATTACCAGCCCGTGACGGGTGTTTCCCGCCGCCGTGCGCTCTACCAGCACAAAGCCCTGAGGCTGTTTCACCAGAATGCCTTTGTCCAGATACTCCCGCATCTTCTGCCGAATGCGGGCAATGCGCTCAGGCTCGTCCTCGGCGCCCAGCCAGGCTTCGGGAAGAATGAGGTCCAAGGTGGAGGGGGCATCCCCGATGATGCTGCGGGCCTCCTGCCAGTACTCCTTCTGGGAGGTGAACTGATCGCAGGCCACCACCGCCCATTTGTACATATCCGTGCCCTGCGGGGGCAAAAGAATCTCCGGAACCAGAACGCCGATGTTGTTGTCGTATGCTTGCATTGCTTTCCTGTCCTTCCAAAAATGATACCTTTATTGTATCGTCTTTCCGCCCTTTTTGCAACAGCCTTCCGCCTTGGGAAAAGGATATATTCTGCCTCGGGGGCGCAGGGAGGGCTTGCTCAAGTGCAACACCTTTTCCTGCGCCTTCCGGAAGCGACCGTGTAAGCGGGTTATTCCTTTGCTTCGGTTCCCTCGGTCTCTTTTTTCCAGAGAATGTAGTTGAGAACGCCCTCAGCTTCGGCAACCTCGTATTCAATGCTGTCTATAAACTCGTCAAAACTGTGCATCTCCTGGAGCAGCTTGGAATGAAAATCCTTCGGGCGGTAGTTTTCCCGCTTTATGGCATTGAGCCGGGTGCGCAGTGCTTCCACCAGCTCTTTACTGGGAACCTTTTCCGGAAGGTCTGAGAAAATCGTAGACAGCCAGAAGAACTCTTCGTCCGTGCACTCGTGGAGCAGATAGTCAATGGTTGCCGGTACATCCGCTGTCAAAATGGCTATTTCCTTTTTCCAGCATTGCTCAATGCCATAGTCCCAGTTGGGGTCAATCTGAATATACTCTTTCAGAACCTCTTCAATTTGTTGCTTAATCATTTCTTGCGCCTCCTTCTTATAATGTCCCCCGGGGAGGAGCAATTCCTTCCCGGGGGCGTGAGGATTAGTACTCCAGCTGTCCGTCGGCGTAGTCGATTTCTTTTGCAATGCTGCTCACATATTCATTGTAGTCGACATACTTGCGCATAAAGTCTGACTCAAAGTCCTGCTGATGATAGCTTTCGAGCGTTACCTGCTTTAGACGGGTGCGCAAGGCTTCCAATAGTTCCACGCTTTGCGTTTTTTTAACCAGCTCTTCAAAGATTTCAGACAACCAGAAAAACTCCTCATCGGTGCAATCTCTTTGCAAGTAGTGAATGGTATTCGGAACGCTTTGCAAAGCCGCATCCACGGCCGCTTCCCAATACGCTACTTCCCAGTAGTTATCTTCATTTTCATGGATGCGGAACTGAGCGGCTTCTTTTAGGGAATTGAATTTCATTTCTTCTTGCGCCTCCATTTTACAAATGCCCCCAACGCATTTTATCTTCGAATGCCAAATTGAGTTGGAGTATTCCAATGAAACCCAATTATTTTCCTTATCTGTTTAAGGGAAGAAGAAGGGGTACGAATACCCCTTCTGTTTGCACTGAAAGTTATCAACAATTTACTCTTTCCCCATCAGGTGACCCTTGATGGAGGAAACGCCCTTGTAGGCGGTGAAGGCCGTGCCTTCCACCAACACTAGCGTGGGGGCCTGCTTGACGCCGAACTCGGCGGCCAAGTCGGGATGCTCCTCGGCGATGCAGACCTCATACTGTACCCCGGCCTTGTCCAGCAGCGCCTTGGCCAGCTTGCAGTTGGGGCAGGTGGGGGTGACGAAGAGGTAGGCGCCCTTTTGGACGGCCTCTTCGGGGAGAACCTCCTTGGGGCTCTGAGGAGCCTCTTCCAAAGGCCCCTGATGGGTCAGAACGCTGCGGCCGATGTCGTAGGTCTTTCTGTCCTTAAACTCCTGAGCCTTGCCGTCGTTCCAGTTCTGCACCGGGCGGTAGTAGCCGGTGATGCGGCTGT
>CAZPCH010000114.1:0-5318 GCA_964585055.1 uncultured Christensenella sp.
TCCCTACATCAACCTGTCCGAAGGACAGATTTCACCCGCCGAAGGCGGATTTCACATTACGAAGTAATATTTCACCTGCGCACAGCGCAGATTTCACCCACGCAAGGCGTGGATTTCACTCTCCCCTATACACGGGGGTGCCGTTGACTAAGGTGAGGTAGGATTCTGCGCCTACGGTGGTCATGGGGTCGGCCGTCCAGAGGACCATGTCCGCATCCTTGCCCACTTCCAGACTGCCGATGCGCTCATCCACCCCCAGTTGGCGGGCGGGGTTGATGGTAATAGCCTTCCACGCTTCCTCTCTGTCCAGCCCTGCGTTGGCGGCCAAGCCTGCGCACAGGGGCAAATACTGCAGGGGAATCACGGGGGCATCGGTGATGATGGACACGTTGACCCCGGCCTTGTGGAGAATTCCTGCGGTTTCAAAGCTCTTGTTCTTCAGCTCAATCTTGCTCTTGTGCCCGAAGGTGGGGCCTACGAAGGCAGGATAGCCCTCCTTGGCCAGCTCGTCTGCGATGACGGCGCCGTCGGTGCAGTGATCCAAGGTCAGCTTCACCCCAAACTCCTTGGCAATGCGCACGGCGGTGAGAATATCGTCCGCCCGATGGGCATGGGCCTTCAGGGGCATTTCCCCTCGGATTACGGGGAGCATGGCCTCCAGCTTGGCATCGTAGGCCGGGGGCTTCTCCCCTGCCTTATCTTCGGCATACTTCTTGGTGCGCATGAGCAGATCCCGCAGGAGGGACGCCACGCCCATACGGGTCATGGGGGACTTATGGCCGTTCTGGCCGTAGCACCGCTTGGGGTTTTCCCCAAAGGCCACCTTCATGGCGGCGGGGTTTTTGATGACCATATCGTCCACCCGCTTCCCTGCCAGCTTCATGACCACAAAGGTGCCGCCCACCACGTTGGCGCTGCCCGGGCCCGTGCAGGCAGCGGTGACGCCGCCCCGCAGTGCATGGCCGAAGGCCTCGTCCTGAGGGTTAATGGAATCGATGGCACGAAGCTGAGGGGTTATGGGGTCGGTAATCTCGTTATAGTCCCAGCCTTCCCAGCCCATGGCCTCGTTGTCAAGGCCGATGTGGCAGTGGGCTTCCACACAGCCGGGGGTCAAAAGCCGTCCCCGGGCGTCCAGAATCTCAGCGCCCTGAGGGGCTTCCAGGGCTTCCCCAATGGCGGCAATCTTTCCGTTGTCGTCAATGAGCAGAGAGCCGTCGGGAATATCGGGGCCGGTAATGGGCTTGATATAAGCGTGTTGAATAAACAGCATGGGCATACCTCGTTTCCTTTTAATATATATACAGTGTACCACAAACCGCCCTCGGCCGCAACGGTTCCGCTGTTTTTTCGCCTGTACGCCATCATTTTCTCCCGTCGGGGTTGTACAAAGAGGAGAAAAGCTGGTATACTGTAGGAAAGAACGATTATATGCTTGCAGGAGAGGTCTTATGAATCAAAACTTGCTCAGAAATATTCCCAAGGTGGACGATGTCCTCCGCACCCCCGCCCTGACTGCCCGCTGTGCCGGCATTCCCCACAGCGATCTGGTGGAAGCCGTCCGCCTGACCCTCAGCGAGCTTAGGCAGCAGGTGCTGGAGGGGGAGTTGGAGGAGCTTCCTTCCCTGCCCGCCCTCTGCGAGGCCATGGCCTACAGAGCCCAGCGGCTCCACCGCCCCTCCCTGCGCCCCGTGCTCAACGGCACCGGGGTGACCCTGCACACCAATCTGGGCCGTGCATGCTTAGGCCAGCGTGCCGCCGAGGCCGCCGCCGAAGCCGCCCGCCGGTATTCCACTCTGGAGTATGACGTGGAGATTGGGGGACGGGGACACCGCTATGTGCATGTGGAGAGCCTTTTAACCAAACTGACGGGGGCAGAGGCCGCCTTTGTGGTCAACAACAACGCCGCCGCCGTCCTGCTCATTCTCTCCGCTTTGACTCAGGGAGGCGAGGTCATTTGCTCCCGTGGGGAACTGGTGGAGATTGGGGGCGCCTTCCGTGTGCCCGACATTATGGAAAGCTGCGGCGCCGTCCTCAAGGAGGTAGGCACCACCAACAAGACCAATATTAAAGATTATGAGCGGGCGGTGAACGAAAAGACCCGGGCCTTGATGAAGGTACACACCAGCAACTACCGCATTGTGGGCTTTACCCAGAGCGTGGAGCGCAAGGAGATGACGGAGCTGGGGCATAAGCTGGGTCTGCCCGTCTTTGAGGACATGGGCGGCGGCTCCCTTATGGATTTGAACCCCCTGGGCGTCCACGACGAGCCCACGGTGCAGGAGTGCGTAGCCGCCGGCATGGACGTGGTCACCTTCTCCGGAGACAAGCTTTTGGGCGGGCCTCAGGCGGGGATTCTGGTGGGCAAAAAGGAATATATCGAAGCCTGCCGCAAGCATCCTCTGGCCCGTGCCATGCGGGTGGACAAAATGACTCTGGCGGCTCTGGAAGCTACCCTGCGCAGCTTTGCCGAGGGCACGGCCAAGGAGGAGGTTCCCACCATGGAGATGCTCTTCCGCCCCATAGAGCGGCTGAAGAATCAGGCGGAGGAGCTGTGCACCCGCCTCAAAGAGCAGGGCGTATCCTGCACCTGCCTGCCCGTAGAGGATCAGGTGGGGGGCGGCAGTGTGCCCATGCAGCTTTTGCCCGGGTACGCCGTGGCCATTGACCCCGAGAACATAACCGTGGAGGCGCTGGAAGCGGCCCTTCGTCTGGGCGAGCCCCCCATTGTCGGGCGGGTGGATCACGGGCGGTACCTGCTTCACGTGCGCACCCTCTTTGAAGAGGATTACGACACCATTGCCCGCCGGGCAGGGGAGGCTATAAAATGAAGCACGTTATCATCGGCACCGCCGGACACGTGGATCACGGCAAGACCGCTTTGATCAAGGCGCTGACGGGCATTGACACCGACAGATTGCAGGAGGAAAAGAAGCGGGGCATTACCATTGAGCTGGGCTTTGCCCACTTGGACTGGCCCGACGGCACTCAGGCGGGGATTGTGGACGTTCCCGGCCACGAAAAGTTTATCCGCAACATGCTGGCAGGGGCCGGAGGCATTGACCTTGCCATGCTGGTGGTGGCGGCGGATGAGGGCTTTATGCCCCAGACCATTGAACATATGAACATTTTGACCCTGCTGGGCATTCAGGACGGCCTTACCGTCATTACCAAGGCGGACATGGTGGATCCCGAGTGGCTGGAAATGATGCAGGAGGAGATTGGCGATCGGGTCAAGGGCACCTTCTTGGAGGGCAAGCCCGTGTACACCGTCTCCGCCTACACGGGGCAGGGAATTCCGGAATTAAAGGCCAAGCTCTATGAATTGGTGCAGAAGGCCGGGGAAAAGAGCGCCCGCATTCCCTTCCGCCTGCCCATTGACCGGGTCTTCTCCGTGGACGGCTTCGGCACCGTGGTCACGGGCACCCTCATTGAGGGCTGTGTGCAGGAGGGAGAGCCGGCGGAGCTGGTTCCTTCCGGGGCGGCTACCCGCATCCGCAACCTGCAGGTTCACGGCAAAAGCGTGCAGACCGCCTACGCAGGCCAGCGGGTGGCGGTAAATCTGGGGGGACTGAAAAAAAGCGACGTCATGCGGGGGGACACGGTGGCAAAGCCCGGCACGGTCTCCGTGACCCGCATGCTGGATGTAAAACTTACCAATTTGGCCGACTCCAAGCGCATTATCTCCAACGATATGCAGGTGCACCTGTACCACGGGGCGGCGGTGCAGCTTTGCAAGGTGGTGCTGTTGGATCGGGACGAGCTGCTTCCCGGGGATTCCTGCTACGCCCAGCTGCGCATGACGGAGAATCTGGCCTGCAAGCACGGGGACCGCTTCGTCATCCGCTTCTACTCCCCCTTGGAGACCATCGGCGGCGGAGTGATTTTGGACGATATGCCCCGCAAGCACAAACGCAACGTCCCCGCCGTGCTGGAGGCCCTGAAGATTCGGGAGAGCGGCTCTCAGGGAGACAGGGCGCTGCAGGTTTTGCGGGAGTTTAACTTGGCTCTCCCCGACAAAAAGAAGCTGGCGGCCAAGCTGCAGGAGACGGAGGAAGCTTTGGACGAAGAGCTTTCCGCCCTGCTGTCCTCGGGACAGGTGGTGGAGCCTTTGCCCGGGCGGTACATTGCCTCCACCGCTTTGGACGCCGTGGCGGCTTCCTGCAAGACCCTGCTCACCGGCTACCACAAGCAGAACCCCCTCCATGCGGGCATGAAGGCGGCGGAACTGCGGCAGAAGGTCTTTAAGTCCATGGAACAGGCGGCCTCAGATGGGCTTTTGAACGAGCTGTGCCGAGAGGGGCTGATCCGCAAAGAGGCCGACCGGTACGCCCTTGGGGACTTCTCCATCCACTATACCAAGCGGCAGACCGCCATTAAGGCAAAGCTTCTGGATATTTACGAAAAAGCGGGCATTGAGCCCGGCACCGTGGAGGAGATTTCCGCCCTGTTCCCATCCAACGAGCGGGCGGACTTGAAGCAGGTTATGGACAGCGTCCTCAGCAGCGGGGAGCTGATTATGCTCTCCCCCCAGCTTTGCTACAGCCCTGCCGCCTACCAAAAGGCTCTGGAAGCGGCCAAGGCCCACTTTGCGGAAAACGAGACCATCACCCTGGCTCAGCTTCGGGACGCCCTTGGCACCTCCCGCAAGTTTGCCCTGGCCATTCTGGAATACTTCGACAAAAACTACTACACCCGCAAGGAAGGGGACGCCCGCCGCATCCTCCGGGGCTTCCCCGACTAACCCCCTCTGCCCCCCAATGTCATTAACTTAAGGATTTGTTTTCTCTCCCCCCGTCTTGTGACTTCGACAATCGTCTCAGTCACAATCCACCCCCCTCCTCAGATGGGGGCAAGAACTTTTAAGCCTTTTACAAGGTTAAAAGCTGAATACCGTGAAAACTGCGTTCTTTCGCTTGGCTCCCTCTGAGGAGGGAGCTGTCGCCGAGAGAAGCGAGGTGACTGAGGGAGAGAAAAAGTCTCTTGCGCACTTTAGCTCTTAAGTTAATGACATTGCTCTGCTCCCAAGGGACGGCACCCCCGTCCCTTTTCCTTACTTCTTTATACAGCAAAAGCCGGAGGTTGTCCGGCTTTTTGTGTGGTAAAATATGTTGTATGGGGAGGCATAGGGAAAAGAGGGAGATTGATTTAGACAGCAAAAAAGCTCCGAAAATCGGAGCTTTTTGTTGGTACCCCCTCAGGGATTCGAACCCTGGACACCCTGATTAAGAGTCAGGTGCTCTAGCCAGCTGAGCTAAGGAGGCATATGGAGCGGGAAACGGGGCTCGAACCCGCCACCTCAGCCTTGGCAAGGCTGCGCT
>CAZPCH010000115.1:0-1163 GCA_964585055.1 uncultured Christensenella sp.
ATAGAGGGATTTGAAGGGCGGAGAAAGAGAGACTCCAGTGGAGTCTCTCCCGCCCCGGGTAGCTTTGCCGAGAGACTGCGTAGCGCAGAGCGCAAGCAGTCCGAAGACAAAGGGTCAAATCCCGTCACCCCGACCAAAAAATTACCAGTCCATCGGGCTGGTATTTTTTTGGTTTTGCAGTAGAGGGATTTGAAACCCCGTGATAAAAGTCCCGGTGGGGCTTTTATAGGGGTATGGGTAGCTTTGCCGAGAGACTGCGCAGTGCAGAGCGCAAGCAGACCGATGGCAAAGGGTCAAATCCCGTCACCCGACCAAAAAATTCCCGGTTCGTCTGGCTTTTTTAATATGGATATTTGCGCACTAATGTGATATACTCATTCTGACAAAGGAAAAATGTCAAGTTTCTAAAATTAGGTGGTCCCAGTATGGAAAGAAAATATTCCTGCAAAGAATTAATTATAGGATGAATGAAAGCACCGTTTCTTGACCCTTCGCTTGTGTGAATCGGAGAATTCCGCTCCGCACTTGTTTTAAAAAAACAGTAACTCTACTAAGCAAAGACAGCAGGAGGAACGTATGGTCGAGTGGTACATCATCAGCATTGTAATTGCAATTGTCATGGGGTCAGTGGCCGTCTGGGCATTCATTCGAAGCAGACGGGTCTTCGGCAAGTCGGAAGAGGTGGAGCGCCTTGAGCGGGAAGTGGCGGAGGCGCACAAAGAAGCCGAAGAGCGGAAGAAACAGACTCTGCGCACCGTTGCCTTTGAGGTGGAAAATATAGAAGCGGATGCCCGTGAGCAGGCCGTTCTGGCTGAAGCCATGAAAAAACAGCAGCGTGGGGATTTAGACTGTTCTATTTCCTTTGCCCCTAGGGCAGGGAGCAGCTGGGAGCGCATTTCCGTTCTGCTGGACAATGTGCCCGTGGGGGAAGTGCCTGCCCGGCACACCGAGCTGTTTCAAAGGATTTTGTACCGAAGCCTGCAGATTCAGCCCGCCTTTTTCACCCGTGCAGGCGCAGTGCGCCTGCTTCTGACCGTGACCTATCCCATTACCCCCGGGGAGCTGGCTTTAGAGGAGACCACCGGGAATCATGTGTAGCAGAATACTATAGCGGAGCATCCTGCTATTTTCAGATGCCATTTTAGCCGAACCATGTGGCCAAT
>CAZPCH010000115.1:1263-5306 GCA_964585055.1 uncultured Christensenella sp.
GGCTCATGTGCTCAGGGTGCCACTGGACGGCCATGCAGAAGGGGTATCCCTGCAGTTCAATGCCCTCGGTAAAGCCGTCTTCGCTGACGGCGGTGCGCAGCAGATTTTTCCCCAGGCGATCCACGGCCTGATGATGAATGCTGTTGACCACGGTCTTTTCCCCCAGAAGGCGGCAAAGGCGGGAGTCGGGGGTCAGGCTTACCTCATGCTCCCCTTTTGCTCGTGTAGAAAAACGGGAATGACGGCAGCGCTGGGTATCGGCAATGTCCTGAAAAAGGGTGCCTCCCAAGCACACGTTCATCATCTGCATGCCGCGGCAAATGCCCAGTATGGGCTTGCCCTCATCCAGCATGCGGCGCAGGAGTACGGGCTCGGCGGCGTCCCTGAGGGTGTTGGGCTTGCCGCATTTTTCCGTGGGCGTTTGTCCGTAGAGTTCGGGAGCCACGTCGGCGCCTCCGGGCAACAGCAGCCCGTCGCAGGCGGCCGCTTCTTCCGCCGCCCGCTCTATGTCCTCTAAATCAATCCAGCGCACATGGGCGCCTGCACGGCGAAGGCTGGCGACATACTTACTCTTCATATACTTGCGAAACAGATTATGTCCCATCTGGGGCATGGCAATAACGGGATGGGTGGTTTCCGACATAGGTGCAATCCTCCTCTTTTGTTTAGAATCTTAACAAAAACTATTGACATTGTCAAGAAAAAGGCTTATTGTTAAATTGCTAATCTATTTTGGCGCAAAAACCATATAGGAGGAGTTTCTATGGAAAATTCCAGTAAAAAGCAGCTTGGCGTAGCGGATCTTTCCTGTTACGGCATCGGCAACTGCATCGGCTCCGGCATTTTTGTTTCCCTCTGCGTCAGTATGGCCAGTACGGGACGCTCCATCACCTTGGCCGTGATTTTGGCCAACGTGATTGTGCTGTTTGCCTACGCCTACAAAACCCTCATGTCCGGCATGTTTGCTTTGCCCGGCGGTCGGTATGGCCAGTCCGTGCTGCTGCAGCCGCCCCTGCTCTTCGGCATCAGCGCCGTTATGCTGGTATTCGGCGGGTTTGGGTACTCCATGTACGCTCTCTCCGTGGTGGAATATGCTTCCACGGTATTTCCCGTGCTGATGGAGTATAAAACCATTCTGTCCATTGCCATTATCACCCTGTTCTTCCTTACCACCCTCTTTGGCGCCAAGTTTATGGGGCGCTTCAACCTGATCATGGTGGTGGTGCTCCTCATCTCCCTGCTTGTATATATTGTAGCCGGCATTCCTCAGGTTGACTGGGCTCTGGTCAACCCCTTCTCCGAGGGCAGTTTCTCCGGCGGCGCTTTCGGCTTTATCGTAGCGGCGGCCACCATGAGCTTTGCCTGCCAGGGCGCTACCATGCCCATTGACATGACCAGCGACACCCGGGATCCCAAGCGGTCTTTGCCCAAATCCATCCTTCTCAGCTCTATGGTAGTGCTGGTGTTCTACGTGCTCATCACCATCGTAACCGCCGGTATTCTGCCCATGGAGGAGGTAGCCGGAAAGAACCTGGGCGTCATTGCCGAGGCCATTTTCCCCCGTCCCGTCTTTGTTCTCTTCATTATTGGCGGCGCCTGCATGGCCATTGCCACCTCTCTTTACAGCTCCATGGCCGGTGCCCCCCACCCCCTGCTGGCCGCTGTAGACGACGGCTGGCTGCCCAAGTTCCTTGGCAAGAAGACCAAGAAGGGCTATCCTTGGGTGATTATGCTGCTGCTGTACAGCGTATCCATCCTTCTGCTGTTCTTTGATTTCGGTCTGCAGGAAATCATCTCTCTGACCATGATCCCCACCATGCTTTTGAACACGGCCAACAACATCCTGTTTTTGCGCCTTGTGAAAAAGTACCCCGCCGCTTGGGAAAAGAGCTTTTTCCACATGCCCCATTGGCTCACGGTGGTTGTGGCGGTGTTTGCGGCGCTTTGTTCCCTGCTCATTACCGTAAGCCTGCTTACCACCCTGACGGGCTCCAAGCAGATTCTGCTGCTGGTCATCATTGCGGCGCTGGTAGTGTACTGTGTCCTGCGGCTGAAGTCCGGCAAGGTAGACTTGAGCAAGATTGAAACCTTCAGAGCCCAGCTTGAAAAAGAAGCGGAACAGGAAGAAGACTAAATTTCCAAAAAAGGAGTGCAAGATATGAAATACGATTTTGAAACCATTATCGACCGCTCTCAGTGCGGTTCCAACAAGTGGGCCGAGATGCTCCAATTGGCCCCCGACCGTGAGCCGGATGTACTGCCCATGTCCACGGCGGATATGGAGTTCATGACCGCTCCTGAAATCCGTGAGGGGCTGAAAGAATATATCGACAAGACCATTTTGGGCTATACCTCAGCTACCCCCGCTTACTATGGAGCCGTCCTTTCCTGGCAGCATCGGCATTTTGGCTATGAGGGAAAGGCGGAGTGGATTGTGACTACCAGCGGCGTGGTGGAGGCCATTGTCCGTCTGGTGAGCATCCTCACCGACCCCGGGGACGGCGTAATCATTCAGCAGCCTGTCTACTATCCCTTTGCCCTTGCCCCCCGGATTACCGGCCGCAAGCTGGTGGACAATCCCCTGATTCAGCGGGAAAACACCTACGAGATTGACTTTGAGGATCTGGAGAAAAAGGCCGCCGATCCCAAGAACAAGGTGCTTATCTTCTGCAACCCCCACAACCCTGTGGGAAAGGCATGGCGACGTGAGGAGCTTGAACGGGTGGTGGACATCTGCCTGCGGAACAACGTGTTCATCATCGACGATGAGATTCACAACGACCTCATTATGCCCGGATACGCCCACACGGCACTGCCTACCATCAGCCCTGCCGCCTCCAAAATCTGCGCCTACTGCACGGCGCCCAGCAAAACCTTCAATCTGGCGGGCATGAAGCTGTCCAACATCTTTATTGAGAACGCCGCCGTGCGGGGCAAGCTGGCCTTGTCCAAGCTCATGGTGATGGATTTGGGGCAGGTGGCCATGAGCTACGAAGCCTGCCGCCTTGCTTACGAGAAGGGCGAAGCATGGCTCAACGAGCTTGTTCATGTGGTAGCGGACAACGCCCAATACATGAAAGAGTTTTTGGCCGCCCATATCCCAGAAGCCAGATGCTATCCTCTGGAAGCTACCTATCTGCAGTGGGTGGACTTTAGCGCACTGGGACTTACCTCCAAGGAACTGCATCAGCTGATGCTGGATGCCCGGCTGTATCTGGACGACGGCCCCATGTTCGGCCCTGAAGGCCGCGGCTTCCAGCGGTTCAATCTGGCACTGCCCCGCAAAGCCCTTGCGGCCGGTATGGAGCGGCTGGACAAGGCTTGGAAGGCTCTGAAGGCCCGCCGTGAGATGGAAGGCGTGCCCCAGCGCATGGTGCTCTCTGCCGGCATGACCATGCCCGATTTCACCTATGACACCCCCGCCGCCCGCAATCTCAGCTTTAAAGGGCAGACTGAGGGCAAGCCCACCTTGCTGGTGTTCCACCGCTACGCAAGCTGTGCCTTCTGCTCCATGGCTCTTTCCGAACTGGCCGCTGTCAGTCCCTCCCTCAAGAATCAGGGCATGGAAGTTAAGGTGGTGCTCCAGTCTGCACCCGAAAATGTTTGCGCTGAGAACTACCCCTTTGAGGTAATTTGCGACAGTGAACGTACCCTGTACGAGCGCTTCAGCGTGTTCCCTGCCGACACCATCTATACACTGCCCGGGGATCATCTCCACGAGATTCTGCCTCAAGCGGCCGGCATGCTTTTGGGCGCCGGCCAGCCTACGGAAGGGGATGCGCTCCAGCTTCCCGCCCTGTTCCTCATCGGTGCCGATAGCGTCATCCGCTACGCCCACTATGGGGAAGATCTTTTCGATCTGCCTCTGAAAGAGGCCCTGGCCTGCTGCTGAGCCTCGGCTTGCATCCCCTTTGTTATCCCTCCCTCATGATAGAGCTCCTAACACAAAGCCGCCCAATATCGGGCGGCTTTACTGCATGCAAGAATCGGTTTTCGTTAAAAAAAAAGCCCCCTTAAGGGGGCTTTATCCGTATCAATCGGTA
>CAZPCH010000116.1:0-5238 GCA_964585055.1 uncultured Christensenella sp.
CGAAATCATGCCTGTTCCACAAAATTCAGTTTTTACTGTCTTACGAGCACCGAGCTATTGTACGGATGCTTTTTATCTTTGCCGAACATTGGGCTTTTTATATGACGATGCCGCCGTCCACGGCCAAAATCTGTCCTGTGACCATGGGGGACTCCAGAAGATACAGAACGGCTCGAGCCACGTCTTCGGGGGCAACATAGCTTTCCAGCGGCGTATCCATGCGGAAGGCTTCCAAATCCTCCTGAGAGAGGGTGGCGTTCATGGGGGAGAGCACTAGCCCCGGGGCCACGGCGTTGACCCGAATGCGGCTGGGGGCCAGTTCCTTAGCTAAGGCCTTGACCATGGCGTTGACGGCTCCCTTGGAGGCGGAATACACCACCTCGCAGCTGGCGCCGATTTGCCCCCACATGGAGCTTATGTGAATCAAAGACCCGCCGTCGTGGACCCGCAGGGCATTAGAGGCAACTTGGGAAATCAGCAGAGCGCTTTTTACGTTTACGTTCCAAACAAGCTCCATCTGCTCTTCCGTCACATCCGTGAGGAGCATTTGAGGCAGGGCCGTGCCCATGCAGTTGATAATTGCCTCGGGAGAACCCAGCCGCTCCCGTGTCTCCTTGAACAAGGCCTCCACTTCCTCTGCCTTTGTACAATCATGGCGCAAAAGGGCATAGGAATAGGGGAGAGGGGAGAGCTTTTTCTGCAGCTCCCTGTAGGACTCCTCTAGACTGCAGTGACAGGCCACCTGATACCCATGCTCCATAAGGGCACAGGCCACTCCATAGCCAATGGTGCCGGAGGCACCGATAACCAGGGCCGTCTTCATTTTATTCCTCGTATACGCCCAGAATTTCGGCTATATATTGGGTGTGCTGGTCGCCTTTGGGATAGTAGCGGGAGAGAATGGCAGGCTCTTCTATGTTCTCCATGGGGATTTCCGTGCGGTGGAGGATGCGGCATTCTATGTGGAAGCGGCAGCCTGCAAGACCGCCCTGCCCGTCAAAATGGGAGGGGAGTACGGTAAGATTTTGCGCCTCCAGCTTGTTTATATCCCGTCCGGAGCGGGTGCCGCAAAAGCGAAGAGCCTCTTTCATGGCATCTTTTTCGGGCACACTCAGGGTAAAGTGCTGGCTGTTTTCCAGCAGGGCATGGGTATGGCGGCTGTGACGCACATACACCGTGGCCGTAGGCCGTCCCCAGATGACGCCAAGCTGTGCCCAGCCAATGGTCATGGGGTTATTCTGCACCATTAAAAATATTCCGCCTTCCTGCAGTCTCTCAGCAGTCAGTTCCATCCAGTTTTCAGGCAGCATACACATTCCTCCGATTTTTGTTTTAGAACAGCATAGCACATTTTTCATAAGAAAAAAAGAGTCTCTTTTTTGGAGAGTCTATGGAGAAGAACCGAAAAAGCAGGGGTTAGCCTGCCCCTGCTTATTTTCTCTTTATACGCCCTCGTGATGAAAACACATCTCCCGCACGTTCCTTTGGAAGAGCATGACAATGCCCCAGATGCCGGATAGACCTACCAGGCAATAGACAATGCGGCCAAGAAGTGAGCCTGCACCGAAGATGGCGGCCACCAGATTAAAATCAAAGAAGCCGATCAGTCCCCAATTTAAAGCACCCACGGCCATGAGAATCAATGCCAATACGTTCATAGAAAAAACTCCTTTCTCCGGCTTCGGCCGGTTCTTGGCGGTAGTTTGCCAAAAGAAAGGAGTTTTTATGCTTATCTGTCGTTTTGGACGACTCCGTCCAGAATTACAAAGGCTTTTCAATCAGCGCCTCAATGAATTGAGCGCACTTATCCCGATGCCTGCCGCTGTTCAGCCATTTTATCATGAGGCACACATTGGGATACTGAAACAGGTTCACGATGCCCCTGTAATAGGGAAGAGCATAGGCTTCCTCCCCATTCAAGGTGTAGTGCCGCAGAATTACCGAAAGGGCTTCGGTTTGTTCCATCTCCATCTTTGAAAGCAGCTCCGAAACGGACAAGACCTCAAAGTCCTCTTCTTCTGGGAACCAATTGGTTTCATTCAAAAAGACGTTGATGTTGACATCCGTGCCCGCCATATTAAAATCTATGAGGCCTACAAAGTGCCCGTCCTTGTGCAATTCGTTGGAGCTGTTTAAATCCCCTTGATACACGCACCGAGGGAGCTTGTCGAACACGGGCAGTATGTGCTTCCGCAGTGAGGTATTATAGGCGCCTACTCTCTTTGCCAAAGCATCCATCCCGTTTTTTCGGAGGGCTTCCACGAGTGTATTGGCGTTTTCCTGCTTCTCGTCTATGTCCACGTCCAAGGGGGCAAGGTCGATGATGCTCCACATGGATTTCGTTTCCGACAAATCCACCCCCGCTGTAATTTGCGGCCAACACGCCCAAATGCTCTATGACCTCCTTGCGGTCGTGCTCCATGTCCCCCAGTATGGGATAGATTGCGTATTCCTCCACAAAGCAGGTGTATGTTTTTCCGTCCTTCTGCAGGGCATAGGATAGGGCACCGTCCAAAGTGGGAATAAGGGCGGGGCAATACACGCCGATGGAACGGTAGCGGGCAATGAGCCTTCGTATTTCCTGCAGCCGTGCCTCCCACATGGATACAAGGGAATTGACCTTCAAAACATACTTGTCATCCAGAATATAGTTCCAGCGCCGATCTTCATCACCGTGGGAACTGTCTATAAATTTAGTGATTTTTTGAGCGGATACTCCGAAATGGGACAGTATGCTTTGTATTTCTGCGATTTCCATCATTGTCTTGGATTTTGCGGCCAGAAACCGGCGCTCAGGCCCAGGCGTAGGGATCCTTACTGCGCTTTTTCTTTTCCTGAATGAGCTCCACTTCAAAGCGGTCAAAGTCCACAGGCTCCATAAAGTCATCGGCCTTGAAGACCACGCGGGAAAACTGCCTGAGATCCCTGAAGTGTTTTTCCAGCAGAACCGGTCGGCTTAAGTCCAACTGCTGGCAAAGGTCGTGAATGATTTCTTCCCACTTGCCATCGTCAGGAACACCGTAGGAGACGTATTCTCCTACGGTGTCCAGACGAATTTTATGGTTGATTAGTACTTTTCCCCAAACCCGCATAGATCAATCCACAATGGCAAACCAAGCTACGGCATACAGGCTGGAGCCGTCGGTGTACAGCCCGTTCAGGGTGCAGTAAATCTTGTAGGAAGAACCGATGCGCTCGGCGGGCTTCCACTTCTCGCTCATGTTGATGACGTAGATGTTGGTGGTTTCGCCCTTGGCAGTCTTGGCGGCAAAGCAAACCACTTCCAGTCCGTCTACTTCCTCTACGGAGACCACCTTGCCGGCAAAGCGGTAAGCACCGTCGTCCGTGGGGTTAGCCATGACATCGGCAAAGGGGTATTTGTATACCTCGTGGTACCTGGAGCGGAAGGCCTTAATCATCTCGTCCTTGGAGGCGGCCATGCGGCTGACGTAGCAGCTCAGATCCTTCTCCTCATACCCTTCCTGAGAGGCGTGGAGATTGATCTTGTACAGGCCGTAGCTCTTGGCGTTGAAGGTCACTTCCATGCTGTAGGTGCCGTCCGCATTGACCACCACGCTGCCGCAGGCTACGTCGCTGTTGTCGCAGGAAGCGGTAATGGTACTGCCGGGAGAAACGGTGCCGCTGATGGTCATACGGTTGGCGGTGCCGGCACGGTGTCCGTCGGCTTCCCCGTTGACGGTCAGGGTCATGGCTTCGGGAATGTATACGTAGGGATTGGCGGTAAAGACGTAGGTAGCGGTGGCGTAGTTCTCCTTGCTGGCCTTAATGGTCACGGTTTCGGCCACATCGCCGGTTACCTCATAGTCGCCCATGAAAATGCCTTCGTTGTATACATCCAGCTTCTTATCGTTGGCGTAGACGCTTACGTTATGATCGTCCACAACGCCCTCAATGTGCAGAACGTTGTTCTTGTCGGCCATAATGCCCTCGGCAGGAATTTCTGCAGGGGCGGTCAGATTCAAGCTGACGGTGGGGAAGGTAATGGTCTGAGGCGCTACCTCCCGCAGGGTCTTGGTGCCGTCGGCGCTGATAATGTACAGCTCCGGAGTGAAGGTATACTCGGGACTCTCCAAAGGCGCATTGGGATAGAAGCAGCTCTTGGGGATCACCATGCTCAAGTGGGTCACGGAGCCGTCGGCATTATTGTTGGTGCCCTGAGCGCCTTCCTGCCAGGGGAGCGTCATGACGGCCGTTTCACCGGGGAGCAGGTATACGTAGAAGACGAAGCATTCCTGGTCGTATTCGTTTACGGTTTCACTTACTTCCACTTGGCTGTAGTCCATGCTGTTGCCGTTTACACTGCCCTGCTGTTGGTTGTCGGCGGCGTTGGCGTTCTGCTGGTCATTCTGATTGGCCTGATTGTTCTGGCTATCCTGAGCGCCCTGGTTCTCGCTGCCCTGGCAGTTAAACTGCAGGAAAGTGGGAAGGCGCTTCTTCATTTCGGTACCGGACAGGTTGAAATAGGCCACAATGCCCACCATCAAGAGGACAATCAGCACTACGGCGCCCAGCAGAATGGCAACCAGATTTACGCCGCCCTGAGAAGACTTCTTTTTGCGGCCGCGGGGAGGCGTGGGCTCATACTCTTCGTATTCCTCCTCATCGTCATCCTCGTCCTCGTCATATTCGTCGTCATCCTCATCTTCTTCGTCGTCTTCATCTTCGTCGTCGTCATCGTCATCCTGATTGCGGCGGCCGAAACCGAAAAGGCCCTTGCGGCGGACGGGCTCTTCTTCCTCGTCATCCTCGTCTTCTTCGTCTTCCTCCTCGTCGTCCTCATCGTCCTCTTCGTCGTCTTCGTCCTCATCCTTATTGCGGCGGCCGAAACCAAAGAGGCCCTTGCGGCGGGCGGGCTTTTCTTCCTCTTCGTTTTCATCCTCCTCGTCTTCGTCGTAATCCTCCTCGTCGTCGTCATCTTCTACCACAACGGGGGTGCGCTTACGGGAAAAACGGGTGGTCTTTTCCTCGGGTTCCAACACTCTGGCAGGAGCGGGGGCTTCCTCTTCGTCCTCTTCTTCCTCAACGGCTGCTTCTTTGGCGGCAGGCACGGTTTCCTTTGCAGGGGCGGCATTGACGGCCGGCTTCTGCCAGGAAGGGGCACGGTTGAGTCTGGGCTGGAATACAGGCTCCCGCCTGGGTTCGGCCTCAGCTTCGGGAGCGGGCGCGTCCTGAGAGACGGCAGTATCCTGCTCCTTCAAATTTGCGGCGCATACTTTG
>CAZPCH010000117.1:0-5230 GCA_964585055.1 uncultured Christensenella sp.
CTTTTGTTTTTGGAAGAATTGCAGGATTTGCATGCATATACAAGATTATCTCCGCCATCTGCGCCTCCGTTGTACTTAGAAACCAAATGATCCATGGTTAGGCATTCCGTTCTGCCGCAATAAGCACATTTCACATGATTCAGCTTGTACTTCTCATCCTCATATACTGAGGTAATGCGCATCGTGCCGTTCTTCAATCCGCTATACAGTCGTTCTCGAATTATGAAATCGATTCTCTCATATTTCTCGTGTCCTTCTTTTATCGCGGCATGCGCCATACCTAGATTGGCGTACAACCAGAAAAACCATTCTTCAACAGTTAGAAAATTCCTTCGTCTCATAAATAATCAATCCTTAATTCTCGTCAAATGACATACCGTCTCCACATGCCCGGTTTGGGGGAACATGTCCACGGGCTGGACGAAGGTGGGGACAAAGCCGCCTTCCGACAGAATCTTTACATCCCGGGCAAGGGTGGCGGGGTCGCAGGACACATAGACCAGCCGCTGGACGGAGGAAGCAAGGATGGCTTCCAGCACCCGCACATCGCACCCCTTTCTGGGAGGATCCAAGGTGATGGCGTCTAAATGCAGTCCCTTTTGCATAAGATTGGGCAGGGCTTCTTCTGCAGGAGCGCAGATAAATTCCGCATTGGAAATCCCGTTGCGGCGAGCGTTTTCTCCCGCATCACGAACGGCGGGCACATTTTCAATGCCGATTACCCTTTGACAGCGGGTGGCCAAAAGCAGAGAAATAGAGCCCATGCCGCAATAGAGGTCGGCAATGGTTTCTTGGGGCTGGGGGTTCAAAAGGCGCAAGGCCGTTTCATACAGCACACGGGTCTGCACAGGGTTCACCTGCAAAAAGGAGCGGGGATCGACCTGATAGTGAAGCCCGCAGATGTTTTCGGTTAAAGTAGGAGCTCCCTTAAGCAGCATCATCTTCTCCCCAAAAATCACATTGGTATTCTTGCCGTTGACATTGTGGTACACGCTGTCGGCCATGGACAAGGCTTCCAGCAATTCTTTTTTGTGCGGCAAAGCCCCCGTGGTCACCACTACGGCCATGGTCTTTCCCTCGCCGGTTACCCGCACCACGCCGTGGCGGAGAATGCCGGAGCCGTCTCCTTCATTATAGGGGGCAATATGAAACCTGCGGGCCCATGCGCCCATGGCTTGTATGCAGGCCATGATTTCGGGGCGTTCTATAGGGCAGTTTTCCGCAGGAACCAGCCGGTGGCTTCTTGGAGCAAAGAAGCCGAAAACAGGCTGTCCATCCTTATCCACGCCGCAGGGGAAAGCGCCTTTGTTCCGATATTGCCACGGATGATCCATGCCCAAAACGGGCTGTACCTCTACCTTCGTAAGCCCGCCGATGCGCCTTAATGCGTCCTCTACGGTTCTTCGTTTTTCATGAAGCTGTTCCGCATATTGCAGATGCTGTAAGGTACATCCGCCGCAGGAAGCATAGCAGGGGCAAAGGGGTTCTATGCGGTTAGGGGAAGGTGTCAGCACCTCCGCAAGTTTTCCCACGGCATATCCGGAAGTGGTGCGCAAAACATGGGCCTTCACCTTCTCTCCCGGCAAAGCTCCGGGCACCAAGAGAACATAGCCGTTCAGCCGCCCTACGCCGGCTCCCTCCCCCGTCAGGGCTTCTATCTCCAATTCAATGTCCTGATTCTTTTTTACAGGCAGTTCTTTTTTCATTTTATCACCCAAACTCATTTTAAAATCACGTTTTGCTGTCCCAGTTTTTTATAGAGTTCCGCCAGCATGCCTTCCGTAGGCTGAACGTTCCAGTCTGACGGTGCTTCCTTTGCAATGCGCTTGCTGTCCACAAGCACTACGGGGGTCATGCCTGGATAAGGCTTAAGGAGGCCATGAACCCGTTCCGCCTGGTCAAAGGTCGGGATACGGATGAACAGCTTCTTCCCCACTCCGCTTTGCTCCAAGGGAGAGATTTGCTCAATAAGCAAAGAGTTGGCTCGCTCCTCCCGAATGTTAAGCCTCCCCTTAATCAGCACGGTAGCATCGTCATGGAAGCAGGCTCTGGCATTTTGCAGTACCTTGGGGAAGACAACCACCTCTACGGAGCCCGTTACTCCTTCCAACACGCCATAGCCCATCATTCCGTTTCCGGACTTGGTGGGGCGGCTCTTGCACTGGCTGAGAAGGCCACCAACGGTAACGGAAGCATTGTCCTGCAGTCCCGTCTGACCGTCCGCTTCCGCCAGATCCTGCACTCTGTTGGGAAGCCTGTCCAGCACGGCGCCGTAATCATCCAAGGGATGCCCGCTGAGATACAACCCCGTTGCTTCCCGCTCCTTTTGCAAAAGCAGCTTATGCTCCATCTCCTTAACATTCGGAAGCTTAATATGGGAGGAGGCCGTGGGTGTGCTCTCGGGTTCGCCAAAATCAAACAGACTCATCTGCCCGGTCTCACGGACCTTTCTCTGCTTTTGCGCAGCGTCCAACGCCTGTTCGTAGACCATGTGCAGCTGGCTTCGATTGGCGCCCATGGAGTCAAAGCACCCGGAATAAATCATGTTCTCCAGCATCCGCTTGTTGACCCCTTCCGTGCGATCGCAGAAGTCAAAGAAATCTCTAAAAGCGCCATGCTCCTGCCGCTCCCGCACGGTGTTTTCCATAACTGCCGCACCTACGTTTTTAACCGCCGCCAGTCCAAAGCGGATGGCGTTCCCTTCCACGGAAAACTTAACGAAGGAACGATTCACATCCGGAGGCAGTACCTTGATGCCCAGTTTCCGAGCCGCATAGATGTATTCCGCGACGGAGTCGGAGGAAGCCATGTATCCGTTGATAATGGCCGCCAGGTATTCCACAGGGTAGTAGCACTTTAGATAAGCCGTTCTGTAGGTGAGCACCGCATAGCAGGCCGCATGGGCCTTATTGAAGGCGTAGGAAGCAAAGTCCATCATAGCGTCGAAGATGCGGTTGGCCGTAGCTTCCGGAATGCCCCGCTTTATGGCGCCTTCCACCCCATCCGTGCCGTGAATAAAGTACTCCCGCTCCCGTGCCATAACATCCGGCTTCTTTTTGCTCATGGCACGGCGGACAAGGTCAGCACGGCCAAGGGAATATCCGCCCAATGCACGGACAATCTCCTGCACCTGCTCTTGATAGACCATACAGCCGTAGGTGTTGGACAAAATGGGCTCCAAGGCGGGATGCTCATAATGAATGGAGGCAGGGTTGTGCTTTCCCTCTATGTACCTGGGAATGCTGTCCATGGGGCCGGGACGGTACAAAGCAATGCCTGCAATGATATCTTCAAAGCAGTCAGGCTTCAATTGCATGAGGAACTGCCGCATACCCGCAGATTCAAGCTGGAATACGCCGTCCGTATCCCCTCTGGCAATCATGTCGTATACGTTTTTGTCCGTAAAATCGTTTCTGGAAAAGTCCGGCACAGGCTTCCCCTGCTGCTCGATAAAGCGCAGAGCATCCCGAATGACCGTCAGGGTGCGCAGTCCCAGAAAGTCCATTTTCAGCAGCCCCAGCTCCTCCAGCGTGGTCATGGGGAACTGGGTGATGAGCACGCCGTCGTTGGCTTGCAAAGGCACCACTTCGCAAAGAGGCACGCCGGAAATGACCACCCCTGCCGCATGGGTAGAGCTGTGCCGAGGCAAGCCTTCCAGCTTCATGGAAAGATCCAGCACCTTGCGCATGGTTTCATCCGTATCATATAGATTCTTCAGCTCCGGCTGCATGTGCAAGGCGTCCTTCAGGGTAATCTTCAGCATGTTGGGCACCAGCTTGGCAAGCTTATCCACATCCGCATAGGGCACCCGCAAAACACGGCCTACGTCCCGAATGACCGCCCGAGCCGCCATGGTGCCGAAGGTGATAATCTGAGAGACGTGTCCGTCCCCGTACTTACGCCCTACATAGTCAATGACCTCCTGCCGCCGCTCATAGCAGAAGTCCACGTCAAAGTCCGGCATGCTCACCCGTTCCGGATTCAAAAAGCGTTCAAAGGTCAGCTTCCACTTTAAGGGGTCTACGTCCGTAATATCCATGCAGTAGGCCGCCAAAGAAGCCGCACCGCTGCCTCTTCCCGGGCCGGTCATGATGCCGTGAGACTTGGCGTAATGGATGAAATCCCACACAATGAGATAGTAGTCCACAAAGCCCATGTTTTCGATGACGCTCAGCTCATAATTGAGCCTGTCCCATGCCTCCTGTCCTGCTTCGGGCATCTTTCTGGCCATGCCTTCCTCGCAAAGACGGCGGAGGAACACACGGTTTTCGGAGCCGTCGGGACTGGTGAATTTGGGCAGACGGCGTTTTCCGAACTCAATGGTTACGTTGCATTTTTCTGCGACCTCCAGCGTATTGCGGAGCGCTTCTTCATCCTGCGGCAAAGCCTCCAGCATTTGCTCATAGGACTTGCAGTAAAACTCCTCCGCCTCCATTTTCATTCGGTTTTCTTCATCTACATACCGCTGCGTCTGGATGCACAATAGCACGTCCTGTGCTTCTGCATCCTCCTTATACACGTAGTGAATGTCATTGGTGCAAACGGTTTTAATGGAGAGATCCTTTGCCAAGGTTCTAAGCTTGGGCAGAACATAGAGTTGCTCCCGCAGCCCGTGGTTCTGGAGCTCGATATAAAAATCCTCTCCGAACATCTCCTTTAATCGGCGGGCAATGGCATAGGCTTTCTCGTCCTCATTATGAAGCAGAGCTTGAGGAATATCCCCCGCCAAACAGGCCGACAAACAAATCAGCCCTTCGCAGTGATGGCTCAGCAAGTCATAATCAATGCGGGGTTTATAGTAATATCCGTGAATAAAGGCTTCACTGGACAGATACATGAGGTTTTCATACCCTTTTTCATTCTTTGCAAGGAGCACAAGATGGCCGTATTCTCTATCCTCCCTGCCCCCTTTCACCGTATATCCTCTGGGCGCCACATAGGTCTCCATGCCCAAAATGGGCTTGATTCCCTCTGCCATGCAGGCACGGTAAAACTCAATGACACCATACATGACGCCGTGATCCGTAATGGCCATGGCAGGCTGTCCCAGTTCCTTGGCTCTGTGCACAAGCTCCTTTATGCGGCTGGCACCATCCAGCAGACTGTACTGGGTATGCACATGCAGATGAACAAACGGACTTTCCATAGGGTACACCTCTCCATAATGATGTAAAAGGTATACCACGACGCAAAGGAAAAGAAAAGATACTGTATTCGAAAAAATGTGTCC
>CAZPCH010000118.1:0-5201 GCA_964585055.1 uncultured Christensenella sp.
GGCGGAGGCAGGAGCCGACTTTGTGAAGATTGGCATCGGCGGCGGCTCCATCTGAATTACCCGAGAGACCAAGGGCATCGGCCGGGGACAGGCAACGGCGGTTATCGACGTGGCCGAGGAGCGGGATCGGTATTTTCAGGAGACGGGGGTGTATGTGCCCATCTGCGCCGACGGCGGCATCGTCCAGGACTACCACATCACCTTGGCCTTGGCCATGGGAGCGGATTTCTGCATGCTGGGGCGCTATTTCTCCCGCTTTGACGAGTCCCCCTCCAACAAGGTGCTCATCGGCGGCAACTATATGAAGGAGTATTGGGGAGAGGGCAGTGCCCGTGCCCGCAACTGGCAGCGCTACGATATGGGCGGTGCGGCCAAGCTGAGCTTTGAGGAGGGGGTGGACTCCTACGTTCCCTACGCAGGCTCTCTGGCGGACGGCATGGCGGCGACCTTAGCCAAGGTGCGCTCCTCCATGTGCAACTGCGGCGCTTTGAACATCCCCGAACTGCGGGAGAAGGCCAAGCTGACCCTGGTTTCTTCCGTGTCCATTGTGGAGGGCGGCGCCCACGATGTGCTGCTGAAGGAGACCCAGAACACAAGAATCTAACCAAAATCCACCTAAGCCTCTCCCAAAGACGGGGGAGGTTTTTTATCTTGGATGCCTAAAAAAGGACAACAAAAAACTCCGGATGAGCATTTCCGGAGTTTTGTTTTTGCATATGTCCCAGAGATTATCTCTTGGAGAACTGGGGTGCACGACGGGCTGCATGCAGACCGTACTTTTTGCGCTCCTTCATTCTGGGGTCACGGGTCATGAATCCGGCCTTCTTCAGAACGCCCCGCAGCTCAGGATCGGCTACGCACAGGGCGCGGGAGATGCCGTGACGGATAGCACCGGCCTGACCGGTGGTGCCGCCGCCGTATACGTTAACGTTCACATCGAACTTGGCCAGAGTGTCGGTCAGGTTCAAAGGAGCACGAACGATCATCTTCAGGGTCTCCAGACCAAAGTAATCGTCCAGCTCACGCTTGTTGATGATGATGTTGCCGGTGCCGCCGGGGATCAAACGAACCCGGGCAACGGACTTCTTACGTCTGCCAGTGGCGATGAAAGCGGTTTTTGCCATAGTCGTTCTCCTTCTTATTTAAGCACCAGAACTTCGGGCTTCTGAGCCTCGTGCTTGTGCTCGGAACCGGCGTAAACACGGAGCTTCTTGAGCATCTGCCGACCCAGGGGTCCCTTGGGCATCATGCGGCGGATGGACTCGTACACGGCGAAGCAGGGCTTCTGCTCCAACAGGGTGCCATAGGGGATTTCCTTCAGGCCGCCGGGATAACCGGTATGATACCGATAAACCTTATCCTGGAGCTTGTTGCCGGTGAGGCGGATTTTGTCAGCGTTGATGATGATCACATGATCACCGGTGTCCACATGGGGGGTGTAGATGGGCTTATGCTTACCTCTGAGAATGGCGGCTACCTGGGAGCTCAGACGGCCGAGGACCATGTCTGTAGCATCCACAACGTACCAGCGATGCTCAACGGTTTCGCCCTTTGCCATATAGGTCTTCATGGCGATTCCTCCGAAATCAATAGTATATATAGTACAATCTTTTGCTCCGGGGCTCCGCTTGGCGGGGCTGTGCCGCACTTCACCCAATGGCGCTTGAATATATTAACAGAAACTTTACCGGTTGTCAAGAGAAAAATCAGATTTTTTCTGGATTTTTTCCCTGATGCATGGACGAAAGCAAACGGGGGCACACTGAAGGAGAGCAAAGGAAAGTTTGCAATCTGTTTCGGAAGGAGAAAGCCGTGCTGCGATCTACCTATTACTACCTTCTGCTGGGTCTGCTGTTGCTGACCGTAGGGCTGGCACTGCTGATTCCCCTGTTTCGGGGGAAGAGCATTCCCAAAAACGCCGTGTTTGTGGAGGCGCTGTGCCCATGAAACCTAAAACAAAATTTTACCCCATTCTGGTGCCGGCTGTCAAGCGGGACGCCCCGGGGGAGCGGGAAATCCGCCGCAGGGAGGAGAGAAGAAAGGAGGAGCGGGAAAAATGCTGGGCAAGAAAATGACGCCTCAGGAGTATCAAGCCCGGGTGCAAAGGCGCATGCCCCCGTCTCCAACGGGGAGAATGTGCTTGCAGGCCTTTTTGGCAGGCGGTATCATCTGCTGTTTGGGGCAGCTCATCAAGGACTTGAGTTTATTGTACCTGACCACGGAGGAGGACACGGCCAGAATGCTGGTGTCCATGACCCTGATTTTTCTTACGGGACTGCTGACGGCTCTGGGGGTCTTTGATAAAATCGCCGCCTTTGCGGGGGCGGGCACCGTGGTGCCCATTACGGGCTTTGCCAACTCCATTGTGTCCCCCGCCATGGAGTTTAAAGCAGAGGGGATGATTCTGGGCACCGCCAGCAAGATGTTCCAAATTGCCGGCCCCGTGCTCACCTACGGCATAGGCAGCAGCGTGCTGGCAGGACTCATTTATGGGATTTGCACTTTGTGCAAGTGAAATCCACGCTCTGCGTGGGTGAAATATTGCGACCACGAGTAGGGACGCCTTGCGTCCCTTTTTCTTGCTTTTAACAGAGCAACCCGCTTATAGCGCATGGCTCCCCTTATTGGGCAAGGGGAGCTGTCTGAGCGATAGCGAGGACTGAGGGGATAAGAAAAAGGGGACGCTTAGCGTCCCATCCACAACCCATCCGCAGGATGGATTTCACATGCCGAAGGCATATTTCACCGCCGTCAGGCGATTTCACCTGTGCAGCGCACAGATTTCACTGCCGAAGGCCATCCAGCTCCTCCCTGGTGGGACAGGAGCGGGCCCCGGGCCGGGTGACGCAGACGGTGCCGCACAGAACCCCTCGGCGGTTGGCGGCTTCGGGAGACAGCCCCTCATACAGGGCGGAGAGGAACCCGGCGTTGTAGGCATCTCCTGCGCCCACGCTGTCCTCGACGGGAACAGGGGTCACGGGGGCTTCGTACCGTCCCTCCCTTGTATACAGCAGGGCGCTGTTCCCGCCTCGCCTTGCCACCACCATGGGCACCTGCTTCAAAAGCTTTTCCACGGCCATCTCAGGATCCGTTTCCCCTGCAAGGGGGCACAGCTCCTCCTCCAGGGAGCCAAGGAGCACGTCGCACAGGGGCAGTGCTTTTTGCAAATACCGGGAGAAAGTGCTGTCGGAGCGGCTCTCCGGGCGGGCGTTGATGTCCAGACTCAGGGGGATGCCTCGCTTTTTACAGGCTTCCATCAGCATAAGCTGGGTGGCGGCGGCAGGCTCTTCCCGCAGGGTGATGCCCGAAGCGTGCATCCAGCCCACCTCCTCCAACAGGGACAGGGGCACCTGCTCCGGGAGAATTTGGTGCTGGCTGGCTCCGGAGGGAGGAAAGGCAAAGGGAGTGCGCTCCCGATTGGCATCCACCACAATGAGAATCTGCACGGTCATGCGCCCCTTCTCAAGGCGCATACAGCGGGTGTCCACATTGTCTTCCTCCAGTCCCGCCTTGAGTTGGCGTCCGAAATAGTCGTCTCCCGCCGTGCCGGCAAAGAGAACGGGCACGCCCAGCCGCCCCAGACCCGAGGCGGTGTTGGCTACGCTTCCCCCGTGGCGAAAGTGCACCAGCTGATCCTCTTTCTCGGAATGGGGGGTCTTGGCGGCGCCGTAGGGAATCAGAAGATCGGGGCAAATATCCCCAAAGCAAAGGATTTTTTTCATGGCTCAGGCTTCCCTTCTGTCAATGTGAATGCGGGGTTCATACCGCTCGTCCAAGGCACAAAGCCCTTGGGTCAGCCGTTCCGTAATCTCCCTGTCGCTTAGGGGCAGGGCGTAGGGGACGGCGGCGTCAAAGGTCAAAACCAGCTTGCGGCGGCTGTGGGTCAAATGAAAATCATGGACACTGCACCCCTCTCCCAAAAGAAGAAGGAGGGCTCTGACCCGATGGAGGGCCTCCAGAGACTGGGGGTTCTGCTCCGTTGCCGGATCCATGTGGATGGTGGTCAGGCACCCGAACTCTTCGTCCCAGGCCTGCTCCACCGTGTCAATGAGGGTGTGGGCATCCTTGAGCCGCAGCTCTCCGTTCATCTCGGCGTGGAGGGTCAGCATAAAGCGGCCGGGGCCGTAGTCGTGGATGATGAGATCGTGCACCCCCTCAATGCCCTCAAAGTCCAGCACCCGGGCGGTAATTTTCTCCGTCAGAGCCTTGTCCGCCGGTTTGCCCAACAGCAGGGTGCAGGTCTCAAACACGGACTTGCCTCCGCCCCAGAGAATGAACAGGGACACGAGAAGGCCGCACCAAGGGTCGGCATCCACATGAAACAGGGCGTTGACGGCGGCGGAGAGGAGGACGGCAGAAGTGGCGGCCATGTCAAAAAAGCTGTCCTGAGAGGCGGCCAAGAGGACGGAGGACCGGAGAGATTTGCCGTACTTGCGGTTGAAGAGCCCCATATACAGCTTAATCAGCAGGGAAGCCCCCAGCACAAGGAAGGTGACGGGGGAGAAGAGGGGGGCGTCGCTTCCCCCAATCAGGCGCTCCAAGGAGCTTTTTCCCAGCTCCGCACCCATGAGCAAAATGAGGAAGCCCACAATCAGGGCGCTGACATACTCCGCCCGCCCGTGGCCGAAAGGATGCTCCCGGTCGGCGGTTTTGGCGGAGATGCGAAAGCCCGCCAACGAGACAAGAGAGGACAAAGCGTCGCTGAGGTTGTTGAGACCGTCGGCCGCAATGGCCAGAGAGCCGCTGAGGGCCCCCGCCAGAAGCTTCAGGGCGCACAAAAGGCCGTTGAGCCCAATGCCCACCGCCCCGCACAGACTTCCCATGGCCTGTCGGTTGTTGGGATCCTTTATAAACCATTTCTGCAGTAAAGAAAGCATACTCGCCGTTCCTTTTTTACAACGTATTTTATTAGTATACCACCTGGGGGAAGGGGATGCAATTGCCTGCGGCGGTGAAATCCGCACGAAGTGCGGGTGAAATATGGCGAAACCATGTGAAATCCATCCTGCGGATGGGTGAAATCTGCCTTTCAGGCAGGTTGTGGTAGGGACGCTTTGCGTCCCGATTTGTTCGCTTATCCCCTCAGTCCTCGCTAACGCTCAGACAGCTCCCCTTACCCAATAAGGGGAGCCTTGCGCTAACAAGTTGCTTTCATAGTGAAAAGCAAAAGCACCCGCAAGCCCCTTTCTAAAATCCTTGGC
>CAZPCH010000119.1:0-524 GCA_964585055.1 uncultured Christensenella sp.
CGGCAGGCACCATAAGCGGCTGTTTTTTGAGCAAGACTATGCCATTGGATGCGGTTGTATCGTGCAATTGACAGAAAACATAATGGTTGGTAAAATATTCTCGGACATAGAAGGCGGCACGCAATCGGTGACACAGGGGAAAACAGGGGGACACAATCATGGCATCCAATTTTGAATTTTTAGCGAAATATTGGCCGGATATGGCGCAGATTGGCAAGACGGCAGAGCTGGATCTATATGCAGACGCAAACTCCTGCATTTACAAGACCGGCTTGCTTGCCGAGCGGGCGGCACAGGAGATCTGCGTTTTTGAGAAGCTGGATTTGCCGGAGCACACCACCCACGCCGACAGAATTCGGGCGCTGAAATACGCCGACCTTTTGCCCAAACGCATCGACGATATGTTCTACACCCTCCGCAAAGCGAGGAACGATGCCGTGCATACGGGCTTGGATTCCAGCGCGCGGGCGGGCACCTTGCGTCCCCGGGCCTGCAACCTGTGCTGGTGGTTTATGGAGGTTTAC
>CAZPCH010000119.1:534-5163 GCA_964585055.1 uncultured Christensenella sp.
ATTGTGAATTCCGGGCGCCGGAATATCAGGAGCCTGAGGATACGACGCAGAACGCCGACTTTGTGAAATTACTGCAGGCGCAGGAGAATAAAATCAACGCACTGATGGCGGCCGTAGAGGAAATCCGTACGGCGGCCTCCCAAGTATCTAAGGACGACCGCGCCGAAAAGGCCAATCAGGCCGCCAAGGAATTGCCCTTAACGGCTGAAGAAACGGACTGCCTTGGAAACGAGCCCATCCGCATGGATGTTGCCGTTCTTCCCGTCATCAACTACGCCATGCAGCAAAACGGTGCCGTGGCCATTCAGTCCATTACCATCGAAAACACCACCGATACCATCATCGAGAACGTAGACATAGAGATTACGGCTACACCCGCCTTTGCTTTGCCCCTTATTCGCCATATCGACCATCTGCCGGCCAACAAAGCCATTACCATTTCCCGCCCTAAGCTGGTTTTAAACGGGGAATATCTGGCAGGTCTGACGGAGAAGCTTGCGGGGTTCTTGCGCATTGAACTGAAGAGCGGGGATACGGTGCTGGCCGCCGACAATGCGGAAACCACCATTTTGGCCTTTGATGAGTGGCACGGCTTAGGTTTGTATCCGGAGATGCTGTCCGCTTTCGTCACGCCTAACCACCCCGAATTGGCAAAGATTATTGCCCGTGCCACCGAGTTTTTGGGGCAGTGGACAGGCGATACCTCCATGGACGGGTATCAGTCTCAGAATCCCAACCGAGTATTGAGCCAGGGAGCGGCCATCTTCACGGCCATCAAGGAACAGGCTATAGCCTATGTGGTGGCTCCTGCCAGCTTTGAGCGGGTGGGACAGCGTGTGCGGCTGAGCGATATGGTGCTGCAGCAGAAGCTGGGGAACTGTCTGGATCTGACCTGGCTGTACGACACCTGTCTGGAAGCGGTGGGCTTGCACCCCTTGCTGATTGTAACGGAGGGGCATATCTTTACGGGCTTTTGGCTGGAGGAGAGAATGTTCCCCGAATGCGTGCAGGACGACTTTTCTCTGATCACCAAGCGGCTGGCCTCCGGCGTCAACGAGATTGCCGTGGTGGAGACCACGGCGGTTACCACCGGCAAGGACGTATCCTTTGATACCGCCCGTGCCTTGGGGGAACAGAATTTAACCGCCCAGCAGGCGGAATGCATTATCGATGTCCATAGGGCCAGGATGAGCGGCATCTCTCCGCTGCCCCTGCGGGTGCACACGGATTCGGGCTGGGTGATTCAGCACGATGTCTCCTTTAAAAAAGAGAACATGTTCGCTCCCACCCAGCTGGACGAAACCATTCAAATAGATCCCCATATGCAGGAGGATACGCTCCCCAAGAAGATGCAGTGGGAGCGGAAACTGCTGGATTTGGGCATGCGCAACACGCTGATTAACCTGCGCCTGACGAAAACCCAGCTGCCCATTCTCACCAATTCTCTGGACGATTTGGAAAATGCCTTGGCAGACGGCAGTGATTTCACCATCCTGCCCAAGCCTGCCGATTGGCCCACGGAGGCCTTCTCCTTTGAGTCGCTCCACGAAATGCGGGCCGCCGACATCATTAAGGCGGAGTTTGACAATAAGCGGCTCAGATCCGTGCTGACGGAAGGGGAGCTGAGCAAAACCATTAAGGAGCTCTACCGCACGGCCAGAACCGCCTTGGAGGAAAACGGTGCCAACACCCTGTATTTGGCCATGGGCATGCTGCGGTGGTATGAAAGCAAGCGCAGCTCCAAAGCCCGCTATGCCCCCATTATTCTTATGCCCATTGAGATGGTGCGCAAGTCTGCCGCTCAGGGCTATGTAATCCGTCTGCGGGACGACGAACCCCAGATGAACATCACCTTGCTGGAAAAGCTGAAGCAGGACTTTGGCATTGTAGTAAAGGGGCTGGATCCTCTGCCCGAGGACGAGCACGGGGTGGATATTCGCAAAGTGCTGACCATTATGCGCAAAGCGGTTATGGAGCAGTCCCATTGGGACGTTTTGGAGACCGCCTGCATCGGCATTTTCTCCTTCTCCCAGTTTGTAATGTGGAACGATATCCGCAACCGCACGGACGATTTGATGGGAAACAAAATCGTCCGCAGTTTGATGGAAGGCAAGCTGGCGTGGGAAGCCCAGCCCATGGAGATGGGGGAGCGGGTGGATGAAAACAACGTGCTTTTGCCCATGCCCGCAGACGCTTCTCAGCTTTATGCCATTCGAGCCGCCTGCGACGGGGAGAGCTTTGTCCTTCACGGCCCTCCGGGCACAGGCAAATCCCAAACCATAACCTCCCTGATTGCCAATGCTCTGGCAAAGGGGAAGCGGGTTTTGTTTGTGGCGGAAAAGATGGCCGCTTTGGAAGTGGTAGAGAAGCGGCTGGAGAACATCGGCATCGGCCCCTTCTGCTTGGAACTGCACTCCAACAAGTCCAAGAAGAAGGATGTGCTGGAACAGCTTCGCAAGGCAACCGAAGTGACCAAAACCAAAACGGCGCAGGAGTATGCCCAAAAGGCGGAACAGCTTGCCGCCATGCGGGCGGAGCTGGATGTCTACGCACAGCAGATTCACCAAGAGCGCAAATGCGGCAGCAATGCCTACGCCCTTATCAACGAGTATGAGCTTTATCGGGATGCGCCGGAGCTTTCGTCCTTTGACAGCGCCTTCATCCAGAGTCTGACCAAGGGGGACTTGGAGCACCAGAAAATGCTGGTGGAGCGGCTGATTGCCGCCGCCAAGGCGGTAGGTCATCCCCACAACCATCCTCTTTGGGCGGTTGCCTGCACCCAGTATACCCAGTCTCTGCGCAATAGCCTTAAAAACGTAGTGGACGCCTACATGAAGCAGGCGGAAACCATGCAAAACCATGGGAACCGCTTAGCGTCGGTGCTGGGAGAGAAAGCTCCTGCCTGCTATGAGGATGTAAAGAAGCTGGTCAAAACCGCTTCCAACTTGGCCTGCTGGTACGATATGCCGTCGGCATGGACGAAGACCGACTTTCCCCAGCAGTATTTCGGGGAGGTAACGGAGCTGGCCAATCACGCCGCCAGAGCCAACTTTCTGGAGGGAAAACTGCTGGAGCGGTTTCATGCCTACTTTTTGACCCAGGACGGAGAGGCCCTTTGGGGCGAGTTTGCGCAGGTGTCCGCAAAGTGGTTTTTGCCGAAGATTCTTGGAATGAACAAGCTGACAAAGGCCATCAATGCCTGCGCCAAAGCCCCCGTGGACAAGGACAGCCTGCAGAACCATATTGCGGCACTGCGGGAGTATCAGCAAGAGAGCAGGGCGGCCAAGGAATTGCTGCAAAAGTACGGGCAGGATCTGGGCAATTTCTATGGCGGAAAGGCAACGGACTGGAACAAGATTGCACGCTTGGCGGCCGAGGCCCAGACAGCCTATCGGGAAGTGTATGCCCTGTACGGAGGATACGATATCCTGCATAATTACGGGGGAAGAGCGGAACTGCGTGAGACCGTGTTCGGCCTTAAAGACGGCTTGCCCGCTTTTGACGAAGCAAAAACGGCGTTCGACAGCCTTTTGAATATCCGCCAGAAGGAAGAAGAAAACTGGCTGGAGGGGCAGAGAACCCTTTGCCTCAGCATTCTAAAGCATGCGGACGAACTCAAAGAGTGGATTGCCTATGTGAATGCGGCGGAAGAAGCCAAAAAGGCGGGGCTTTCCAACGTGGCCGCAGGCTATGCAGAGGGCATGGCGCATGATTCTGTGCTGCCCGCCTACAAGAAGGCCCTGCTCCAAGGCTTGATTGCAGACGCCATGGACGACAGCGATGCCCTGAACCGGTTCTCCGGGGCGGTGTTCAACGAGAAGATTGAGCAGTATAAGCGGATGGATCAGGAGTGGACCCGCCTTTCCCAGCAGGAGGTCTATTGCCGCCTGGCCAGCAAGGTTCCCAATTTCACCTACGAAGCCGCTCACAGCTCCGAACTGGGCATTCTCCAGCGTTGTATCAAAAGCGGCGGCAGAGGTACCAGCATCCGCAAGCTCTTTGACCAGATTCCCAACCTCCTGTCCAGACTTTGTCCCTGCATGCTCATGAGCCCCATTTCGGCGGCTCAGTATCTGGATCCTCGGCAGGAGCCCTTCGATATCGTGGTGTTTGACGAAGCGTCTCAGCTTCCCACATGCAAGGCCGTAGGGGTGCTGGCTCGGGGCAAGGAGGCCGTTATCGTGGGCGACCCCAAACAGATGCCGCCTACCTCCTTCTTTGCTGCCAACACCGTGGACGAAGACAACTTGGAAGCGGAGGATTTGGAAAGCGTTCTGGACGATTGCCTGGCGTTGAACATGCCTCAGTCCCATCTGCTTTGGCACTACCGCAGCCGCCATGAGAGCCTGATTGCCTTCAGCAACAGCCGATTCTATGAGAACAAACTCCTGACCTTCCCCTCCGTCAATGACAGGGAGTCCAAGGTGCATCTTGTGCATGTGGACGGCGTCTTTGACCGCGGCAAGACCCGCACCAACAAAGCGGAGGCGCAGGCCGTGGTGCAGGAGATTCAGCGCAGATACAAGGATCCAGAGCTGTCCAAGCAGAGCATCGGCATCGTTACCTTCAACATTTCTCAGCAGCATTTGATTGACGATCTGCTGACCGAAGCCTATACTCGGGACGGGG
>CAZPCH010000120.1:0-5129 GCA_964585055.1 uncultured Christensenella sp.
ATCGCTGTTCGCACAAAGTTTCAACATCATATTTTCTTTTGATTTTAAATTCACTTCTCCTCCATCATCAAAAAGCACATATTCTCTCCCCGTTGCCTTAAATGTAAGTTCAAGAGCCGAAAGTATAATATCCCATAAGCTTTTGTTATCCTCTACCCTATAAGGAATTATGTATTTTGTATCTTCAATTTCTCCTATCTTCAGCCCATAATCAGCACATATCATTTTAATAAGTGCCGCTGCTGTTTTATTTGAATAGACATAAGTATCTTTATTTTTTAAATATCTTAAACTATCGTAAGCCTTTATATCAATAAATCCGTCAGAGCTTAACCCAATTCCAAAAATATACCCCGTAAACATATTCACCCCCTCATATTTAAAAACAATTTTATTCCCCTCGCTTATTTTAAAAAATATATTTTCAAAAGATGCCAAAGATGGGTTGCATATTGTAAAGAAAAGTGCTACCATGCAAGTACATCAAGTTGCTGAAACAAAACGGCGAGAAACAGATAAAGCAGTTCCCTGTACGACGGGTCAAAAAATGAAATAGTCAGAAGGATGTTGTCGTGAAGAACCGAATCGGATACCGAATTGCATTCAGGAGGAAAGCAATGGGAGAGTATGAGAATCGGAAGAAGCATTTGTTACATGGAAAGCAATTGGAGAAGCCCCCAAACATAAAGTAAGGATTCATTGGAACACTGCGGCTGTCAATGGCTTTTTATTGCACATAAATGCACTTTGACTTTCACATCTTTTTATTTTTTTCACATTATGCGGCGTAAGCCGATTCATGTGGCCAAGGACAGGATGCAGCAATCCGTAGATATAGGTGAATCGGAGACAGAACTCGGAAACGGGTTCTGTTTCTCTATATAGAGGTCGGGTGCGGCATGGCGAAAGGCGGGAAGAACTTTGAGGACAGGGCGGAAATTCTGTTGCTTTTCTGTATCCGGCGTGCTACAATGCGCTCATGAAACGATATAAGTATTACGCCTTTGATTGGGATGGCACCCTTATGCATACGAAACCTCTGTATTACCGGGCTTTTTTGGCGGCGCTTGAAAAAAGCAAGGAACAGATTGATTTGCCGGATAACTTCGGCTATTTGTTTGGCGAACCTTGCGATACGGCCTGTGAGAAGCTGGGCGTGAAGGATCCGCTGGCTTTTCGGGATTTATGGCTGGGGATTTTTTTGCAGGACTGTCTCTGCGCTGCGCCCTATCCCGGTACGGCGGAAACGCTGCGCAAGCTGAAAGAAGGGGGAGCGGAGCTGTATCTGATTACCTCCCGCAATGACTTTACCGCACAACCCATGATGGAGATGCCAGCCTTTGCCGGGTTATTCTCAGGCAGTGTGGTTTTTGAAAATGTGGAAAAGCCGAAGCCGGATCCGGAATCCCTGCACTACTTGGAGAAAGTGTACGGCATTGATTTAAGGGAAACTCTCATGGTGGGAGACAGTGCCCAGGACTACGGCTGCGCCAAAGGCGCCGGAGTGGACTTTGCCAGTGCGGGCTGGAATGAGGATGCTTTGCGGGGAGACGATATATTGGTTTTGACCGCTCCGGAAGCATTACTTTCTTGAGTTTTGAGGGAATAGAAGTATGAAACTGAAAAAGTTTTTTTCCATTCAGCGCATGTGCGTGATGGCGCTGTTTGTTGCTTTGCAGATTGTGCTTTCCAGATACTTAAGCTATCAGCTTTCCCACAGCACCCGCATCAGTCTTGCCAATGTGCCGAATATTTTGGCAGGCCTCTGGCTGGGGCCTATCAGCGGCGGGGTTGTGGCGCTGGTATCCGATGTGTTGGGCATGCTGCTGCAGCCGTCCAGCGGGGTGTATTTTCCTCCGCTGACTCTGACGCCCATACTGCTGGCTGTGGGTGCAGGGTATTTTGTGCGTTGGCTGCCCGGGAAGAGAAAAGGCTGGGCAGTGCCCGTGGCCGTTTTGCTGGGCGAAATCCTTTCCGCCCTATACGGTTCTTTGGCCTTGACGTGGTACTATCAGCTCTTTGTGAAACAGATTACCTTCTGGGAGATGCTGGTGCTTCGCATGCCGTGGAAGCTGGTGCTGGCAGTCCTGGATACGGTTGTATGCTGTCTGCTCCATAAATGTATGTATGAGCGAGTCATTCGGAGGAACATTGCTTATGAACTATGATGAGACCATAGAATATATCCATTCAGCCTACTGGACGGGTACCAAGACAGGGTTGAAACGGACGCAGGAACTTTTGGCCTTGCTGGGGAATCCGGAAAAGCAGTTGAAGTATGTTCATGTTGCAGGAACCAACGGAAAGGGCTCTTTTTGCGCCATGCTTTCTTCCATTCTCACGGCGGCAGGATACAAAACCGGCCTGTACACCTCTCCTTATGTCAACCGTTTCAATGAACGCATGGCCGTCAACGGGGAGCCCATTGCGGATGAAAAGCTGGTTGCAATTATAGAGAAAATACGCCCCCTTGTGGAGTCCATGGCGGAAAAGCCTTCGGAATTTGAACTGATTACCTGCGCCGCCATGGAGTATTTTTCCGAGGAAGCCTGCGACATCGTAGTGCTGGAAGTGGGCATGGGGGGAGAATGGGACTCCACCAACGTGATTGAAAAGCCCGAGCTGGCCGTCATTACCGCCATGGCCTACGATCACATGAAGTACCTGGGCAACACCATGACGGAAATTGCTTCCGCCAAGGCCGGAATTATCAAAAATGGGTGTCCCACCCTTATATACGGTGAGAACCCGGAAGCGGAGGAAGTCTTTAAACAGACGTGCTGTCGGCGGGGAAGTGCTCTTTATTATTCCCATCCGGAGAAGGTCATCGAGGATTGGGATTCCATTCACGGCCACATATTCCGCTATCCCAGTTACGGCGAATTGCATTTGCCCCTTGTTGGGCCTCACCAGATTCACAACGCCGCTTTGGTGCTTCAAGCTGTCGAACTGCTTAAAAAGCAGGGCTGGGCTATTTCCAACGAAGCGGTGCATGAGGGACTGGAAAGGGTAAGCTGGCCTGCCCGCATGGAACTGCTTTGCGAGAAGCCTGTTATTCTATTGGACGGCGGGCACAATCCCCAGGGGGCTCAGGCCGCCGCCGCCGCTTTAAAGGAACTTTTTCCGGGAAAAAAGATTCGCTTCCTTATGGGCGTGATGGCGGATAAGGATGTAGATACCATGGTGGAAAGCCTGCTTCCCTTGGCGGAGCGCTTTTATACGGTTACGCCCCATAATCCCCGTGCCATGGCCGCTGAAACGCTGGCACGGAAACTGGAAGATTTAGGCGTTCGTGCTGCCGCTTATGAACCTTTGGAGGCGGGCATAGAAGCCTTTGTTCAAGAAGCGGGGGAGGAGGATATCCTTTGCGCCATAGGCTCTTTGTATCTGGCAGGGGATGTTCGTCGGCAGGTAAAGGAGATGGCGGCTAAAGACGAAACGCTTCTGCCTGCGCAGAAATCCTGAGCAAGGCGGTGCAGTACTGCAAAGGCGGAAAAAATGAGACGAAAAAACTACATGCCCATTTCAAACGGGGCATGTAGTTTTTGTGTGCCTGAAATTTAAGGATTCTCCGTTTCCCACGCCTTGCTGCCAAAGGGCGGGGTATAGGCAAAAGAGGCGGAAGAAGCTTCCTGGGTATAGATATTCTCCATGCCCAGGCTCATGGCCCAGTTAAGCGCCGTATCGTATTCCCGAGCGGTCAAACGTCGGTTCAAAGGTGCTTTCATGCCCTCGGGCGGGGTGTACTGCCGCATGAGGGAGAGGGGCGCTTCCTTTCCGAAGGCTTCGCATACGGCAGACAGAATCTCCCTTGTATCATACACACAGCCGGGAAGCACCAGATGACGAATCAAAACGCCCTTTGCGGCCATGCCAATGTCGTCCAAAGCCAATTTTCCCGATAGTGCATACATAGTCTGAATGGCGGAAAAAGCGGTTTCAAAGTAGTGAGGTGCGGAGGAAAAAGCATCCGCCAGCCGCTGATCATGATACTTGAAGTCGGGCAGCCAGATGTCGATATATTCACCCAACCGTTTTACGGTATCCACGGCCACATACGCATTGGTATTGCAAACCACAGGCAGCCGCAAACCGTTTTTCCTTGCCAGCGACAGGGAGCGGCAAATGCCCTCCGCATGGGGCGTTGGGGTTACAAGGTTGATGTTGTGAGCGCCCATATCCTGCAGTTTCAGCAGGGCATCGCTTAAGGCTTCCGGCGTAAAATGTTCTCCCAATTCTCCACGCTGCAGCACCATGTTCTGGCAAAACACGCATCGCAAATTGCACCCGGAAAAAAAGACGGCGCCGGATCCTTTTGTGCCGCTGATGGGAGGTTCTTCATAGAAATGAAGTCCGATACGGGCAATTTTCAGCCTGTCCGTACAGCCGCAAAACCCTTTTTGCAGACTGCGGTTTACCTGACAGCGGCGGGGGCAGAGGGTACATTCCATCAGAATACCCGCCTCCCGCATACAAAGTTCCTCGTCCAGTAGCTTCCGCTCATGGAGCTGGTAATGACCTTTCCGGAACTGGAGGAAGCGTGAATGAAGGAGCCGCCGCCAATGTAAATGCCCGTGTGGCTGACCCGATCCTCTTTATCGCTCTTAAAGAAAACCAAATCTCCTTTTTTCAGGTCGCTGATATTTTCTACCAGATCCCAGGAGTCTTTTTTTGCATAGCTGGCGGCGTTGGTGCGGCTGACCTTCAGCCCGCAGCTCTTTAAACAATAATAGACCATGCCGGAGCAATCAAAGGAATCAGGCCCCTTATTGCCCCAAACGTAGGGCTTGCCAAGCTGATCTGCGGCCGCTTGACAAAGACCGGTGGTGGAGCAGGCATAGCTGGCGGAGCCGGAAGAAGCAGGCTTTTGGGTGGGAGTGGCGGTAGGCTCCGGGGTATATTCCGGTGCACTGGGCACAAAGGGCGTTTCTTCAGGAGCCGTGGTGCTATCGCCGCCCAGCTCTTCGCTGCCTGGTACGGGCGTGGTTGTATCCGGCACAGGCGTTTCGGAAGAGACATTGCCGTCCGGCTTAGGAGTGGCGGTAGGCTTGGCGGTCTTCTTAGGTTTGGAAGTAGCGTCGGGCTTTTCTGTGGAAGCAGGGTTAGGGTTGGCCGTTGCTTTCTTGGTG
>CAZPCH010000121.1:0-5120 GCA_964585055.1 uncultured Christensenella sp.
AGCTTCTGCTCCGTCTCGGGGGAAAGTTCCCCCTTAAGCAGGTCGGAAGCTTCCTGACGGGCGGCCAGAAGATCTTTCTCCAGCGCCTCCAAACGGCGGCACTGGGGACTGTTCAGGTTCAAGTCTGCGGCGGCTTCGTCAATTAAATCGATGGCCTTGTCGGGCAAAAAGCGGTCGGTAATGTACCGCTCGGATAAAAGCACAGCCTGACGAGCCATGTCCTCGGGAATGCTTACGCTGTGGAACCGCTCATAATAGGGAGCTACTCCCTTAACAATGGCCACGGAATCTTCCAAAGAGGGCTCTTCTACGGTCACGGGCTGGAAGCGCCGCTCCAAAGCGGAGTCCTTTTCAATATGCTTGCGGTACTCCGTAAAGGTGGTGGCGCCGATGACCTGAATGTCCCCTCGGCTCAGAGCAGGCTTTAAAATGTTGGCGGCGTTCATGCCACCCTCCGCATCGCCTGCGCCAACGATGGAGTGCACCTCGTCAATAAAGAGGATGATGTTTCCAAGATTTTTAATCTCGTCCAACAGCCCCTTCATTCGGCCTTCCATCTGTCCCCGGTACTGGGTGCCCGCCACCAAAGCGGTCATGTCCAACTGCCAGATTTCCTTGTCCAGAAGTTTGTAGGGAGCGTTTCCGGAAGCAATGCGGGCGGCCAGCCCCTCCACAATGGCGGTTTTGCCCACGCCGGGCTCGCCAATCAGGCAGGGGTTGTTCTTCAGCCTGCGGTTGAGAATCTGCATGGAGCGGGTCAGCTCCGTCTCCCGCCCTACCAGTCCGTCCAGCTTTCCGGACAGTGCCTTTTCCGTCAGAGAGATGCAGAAGGCGTTCAGATACTTGCGGGGCTTCTCTGCGGGAGCCGGATTGTTTCCGTCGCCCTTGGGCTTTTGAGGGGCCTGCTCGGGGAGCTTAACGTTCATGGGGCGGCCGAAGAACTGCTTAAAGAAGTTCCCCACCCCTGTCTGTCCGATGTTGTCCGCATTCTGATCCACGTTCATCAGCTCACCGTTCATCAGCTGGTTGGCCTGATCGCAAATGGCATCCAAATCCGCATCCTGAAGACCCATGCTCTCCAGCACATCGTCAATGGGCTTTAACCCCAGTTCCCGTGCGCACTTGAGACAGTAGCCCTCGTTCTTCATTTCACCGTTTTCCATGCGGGTCACAAACAAGACGGCTCGGTTTTTCCTGCAGCGGCTGCACATGATGGCCATAGTCATTCCTCCCATCCTAAAGGGGAAAACACCCCATAAAATCACTTGCTATTAGCATACCGATTTATGAAGCTTATGTCAATGCGCCTTTGTATCATTTTTCTTTGACGTTGCAGCAAGTTCACAAATGCTTTTTCCTAAAAATTCGTGAGAATGGCTGAATAAATGCGTTTTTAAAGTTGACAAGACGGCTTTTGGGTGATAGCATAGGACGGTATGACGAAGGCAGGGTCAGGCCTTATATAAGGAAAGGATTTTTAAGATTTTATGGCACAGTGCTTTACCTCCGAGTCCGTTACCGGGGGACATCCGGACAAACTCTGCGATCGGGTATCCGACGCTATTTTAGACGCTCTTCTGCAGGACGACCCCGCTTCCCGTGTTGCCTGCGAAACCTTTGCCACCGTGGATCAGCTCCACATCATGGGGGAGATTACCTCCAAGACCCAGGTGGACTATGAGGCAGTGGCCCGCCGTGTCATTCGGGACATCGGCTATACCGAGCCCGGCCACGGCTTTGATGCCGACTCCTGCCGCATCTATACCGCCGTGCATCACCAGAGCCCTGACATCGCCATGGGCGTGGACAATCAGGATCCCTTGGAAAGCGGTGCCGGCGATCAGGGCATGATGTTCGGCTATGCCTGCAAGGAGACCGAACACTATATGCCTCTGCCCATTGAACTGAGCCATAAGCTCACCCGCCGTTTGGAGCAGGTGCGCAGAGAAGGCATCCTGCCTTTCCTCATGCCCGACGGCAAGAGCCAGGTGACGGTAGAGTATAAGGACGGTCAGCCCAACCGCATTACGGCGGTGGTGCTTTCCTCTCAGCATCAGGACTCCATCTCCACGGAAGAGCTTCGGTGGGAGCTGAAGGAAAAGGTGCTTATGCCCATTCTTCCCGAGAACATGATCGGCGAGTGGACGAAGTTTTACATCAACCCCACGGGACGCTTCGTGGTCGGCGGCCCTGCAGGGGATACCGGTCTTACGGGACGAAAGATTATCGTAGACACCTACGGCGGGTACGCCCGTCACGGTGGCGGTGCTTTCTCCGGTAAGGATCCTACCAAGGTGGATAGAACCGGTGCCTACATGGCTCGGTATCTGGCCAAGAACATTGTGGCCGCCGGGTACATGGATCGCTGCGAAGTCCAGCTTAGCTATGCCATCGGCGTGGCGGAGCCTACCTCCCTGCGCATTGAGGAGTTTGGCACGGCGCATATTGAGGACGTGGGCGCCCTGAAGGACCACATCTTGGCCACCGTGGATCTGCGTCCCATGGCCATCATCAACCGCTTCGGCCTTCGCCGTCCCATTTACGAGGGGCTGGCTTCCTACGGTCACTTCGGTGAAAATGCCGCCGACATGCCTTGGGAAAAGCTGGATTTGGGTCTTTAAAAAATGCAGTTCAGCAGGCGCCGAAGTTTCGGCGCCTTATTTATAAAGGAAAGAAGGAAGTAACATGAAAGCCGTCGTCTACACGTCCAAGAACGGAAGTACGGAGCGGTATGCCCGGGTTCTGTCCGAAAGAACGGGTCTGCCCGCCTATGCCCTTCAGAATGCCATTAAAGTTCTGCCCAAGGGAGAATCCATCCTGTACCTGGGCTGGGTTATGGCAGGGCAGATTCAGGGATTGAAAAAGGCCATGGAGATGTATAGGACGGAGGCCGTCTGCGCCGTCGGTTTGGGCATGAACATGGAGGAAGAGGCCCTGCGCAAAAGCGGAGGAATGAAAGAAGAGATGCCCGTGTTTCCTCTCATGGGGGACTTGGAGCCTGAGAAGCTTAAAGGACTCCATAAACTGCTGATTTCCTTTATGGGCAAGTCCCTGAGCAAAAAGCAGAATCTAACCGAGGAAGAGAAGAGGCAAAGAGAGATTTTTCTCCACGGCGCACATGCCTTTGATCCAAAGTCCCTTGCTCCCGTATTGGACTGGTACAATTTAAAATAGAGACACAGCAAACAGCCCCGATGAAAATCGGGGTGTTTTTTATGGGGATTCAGCGGACTTCCTGTTCCAGAGAATCAAAAACGTCGGAATCAAAAAAATCCTGAATGGTGATGTTCAGACCGTCGCACAGCTTTTTAATGGTGGACACGGTCGTGCTGTTGTTTCTTCCGCAAATGATATTTTGCAAAGTCGATTGGGTTACGCCTGACATGGTGGCCAATTTATTATACGTAATCCCGTGCTCATCACACAGCTCCATAATACGCCTACGCACTGCTTCGCCTATTCTCACAAGTACCTCCTGCTGCCCAAAATTGGAAATTGAGTACATACAAATGCAATGTAATAGAATATACAGCCTAAAAGTTACCTCTTTTGAGTTGACTTTGGGGCTCACAGATGCTATTCTTAATGTAAAAAGACTGGGGGATTATAGGAGGAATATGGGAATGAGGGTAACCCATGGAAGAAACGGGTCAAATATAGCGCATAGTATTGCACTGCATTACGAATTAGACTTGCAGTTTGCATAACTATAATAGCCTTGCAGGCACAAAGTCGGCAACAAAACAGGAAAGGAAATGGTTTGGGGATGAAGAATTGGAAACGTTTTATCTGTTGGACACTGCTTCTGGTATTGCTGTTCACCCATTTGGGAGGCGGACAATATGCAAAAGCGGAAACGGCGGAAGAAAATGAGGACGTCGCAGAGCAGATAAACTATGTATTGGTGCTGGATTGCACCCGTAAAGCGGCGGAAGCCGACGACGAATATAATATTCGCAAGGCGGCGGCCAAGCTGTTTGTGGACTTGCTTCCCGTGGAGAATGCCAACATCAGCATTTTGACCATCGGGGAAAAGTCTCCCGGGTATAAGGATTCCTATCACCTGCAGGCGGACAACGGGCATATTTATACCGGCGACGGCGTAAACAGCAACACCAACAACGCCGACTTCAGAATGCAGTGCATCTATCAGATTGTGCCCATGGGCCCTGCAGAGAGCCGTGAGAAGCGGGATGAAATCAAGCGCAAAATCGATCAGGCTTATACCCTGAGTCCCGGCGCCACCTTTTCCGATATCCACTGCGGCCTCTATGCCGCCATGGACGTACTGAAAGCCAGCGGCACCGAAAACAGCAAGGGCTGTGTGTTTTTGATTTCCGACACCTTCACCATGGCATATAGGGGCCACTTTATGAAGGGGCAGGATGGTCAGGTTGTTGATTTGAACGAGGAATACCGGCAGGCCCATGGGGAAGACGGCATTTACCACACCATGTTTGATGATGTCCGTGAGTGCGCCCAGAAGCATAACTGGCCCGTAAACTGGATCAACCTCCAGCGAGGCACGGCGGCGGACAGCATCGGCTTGAGCGCCCGTAAGGACATTGAAGCCATTTGCAGCAGCACGGAATCTAAGGGCAGCGTCTACCCCAAAAACGAGAATGCATATCTGAACATTGCGGACCTTCCTCGGGAACTGACCCAGCTCTTTGCCTCCAATGCTACCCGTCTGGGCGGCAACAAAGCCATGGACGTGGACGCCGAGCCGGTGGAGTTGAAGCTGGATGCCTCCGGCATGGCCGAAATCAGCGTGGCCGAGCAGGGGCTTCTGTCCGAAATCAACCTGGTGCTCACGGGCGACCCGGTGGACTATATCGAGGTCATCGACGAAAAGGACGAGCGCATTAAAATTAAGACCAAGGACAATTCCAACAGCATCCTCTGGTACTCCGTGGAAGCCGATGCGGTCAGCAATGCATTTTTATACTCCCATCTCAAGGCCATCGTGCCTACGGCCAGCAACCTCAACCGCATTCGCATCTACGGCGATGCCAACACCACCGTATACTGCCAGATTGTAAAGGCCTGCGACCCCACCTTTGTGCTGGATTGCTCCCAGACCCCCGGAACCTATTCCAAGGATCAGAAATTGACCTTCG
>CAZPCH010000122.1:0-5061 GCA_964585055.1 uncultured Christensenella sp.
GAAGGCCAGCATGAAGGGGGTATAGCCCTTTTCCTTCAGCGTCTCGCAGATGGCGGCCAAATCGGACAGGGTTTCAGGAGCCTTCAAACCGCACTCGTTAAAGATGGCCTTGTTGTAAAGAACGGCCCAAGCCTGACTTTCAATGGGAACGGCCAGAGGCTTTCCGTCGATGGTGACCGTGGACTTAACGTTCTCATAGATGACGTTTGCCAGGGGCTGGCCGGACAAATCATACAGATACCCGGCATCGTTGTAGGTGCCCAGATTGTTGCAATGCAGCGTATACAAATCGGGGGCATCGTCGCCGCTCAGACGAGCCTGCAGGACGCTGTCGTACTGATCGGAGCTGGGCATTTCCAGATGGACGGTGACCTTGATGTTCTCTTCCGCCAGCATCTTTTCTTCAAACTGCTTTACATAGGTTTCCCACTGATCCATATACTGGGGAAAGCTCATCATGATGTTCAGCTCGGCTTCCCGGGGTTCTTCCTTCGTGGCGCCGGAATTTTCTACGGCGGGTTTCGCAACGTCTTGCGCAGGGGTATCTCCATTAGCGGTGTCTGCATTGTTGCAGGCACTCAGAGACAGGAGCATGCACAGAGCCAGAAGGGCGGCCAACAGCTTTTTCATTCTTTTGTTTCCTCCTCAAAGTATTCGGTAGCCTTGCTACAAAAAACAGTATAAAGAATTATCCGAAAAATAGCATTTTCTCCTACGGAGTTTTTTCGTTGTCATTTTTTAATCTGTTTCGTACTTCTCCCGGGGTTTGACTGAAATACTTCTTAAAGGTTTTATAAAAATGCGCCTGATCAAAGTACCCGACCATGGCGCCTACTTCTTTCAGCGGCACGTCGCACTCCGCAATCAGTTCGTAAGCCCGCTTCATGCGAAGGGCGGTTACATAGTCGGAAAAGCCCTCCTGCTTGTGGGCTTTGAAGGCCTTGCTCAGATACTCTTTCGTCACATGAAACACATCCGCCGTCTGCTCCAGCGTGATGCCTTGGGCGAAATTCTCTTCAACATAGCGGCAAACCGCCTCCACGTTCAGCCGAGTGCGCTGCTGCTGCTTTTCAATGGCGCCGATGGTTTCCGCATACAGAGTATTGAGAAACTCCAGCATTTGTTCCAGGGTATTGTCCTGTCCGAACACAAAGCAGGGCCCCGCTTCTCCGAAAATTAGGCTTCGGCTCAGTCCCATTTTTTCCACGTATTTCTGCAGGGGAAAGAGCATGGCATAGTACAGGCCGATAAGAACCGCCGTGGAGGGATGCTCCCCTTCATTGGAGCGGACAACTTCATCTAACTGGGAAAACTGTTGGCGTATAACGCTGACATTTCCCGCATACAGTCCGTCCTCCAGTTTTTTGCGGATACCGTCATACCGGTTTTCCCATCCGTCCGCAAAGAAACCTGCCTGCATGACGGTTTTGGGTTTGGCAATATCCTCCCTGTCCAAGATTTCGATGCATCGCTGAAGCTGAAGATTCAGCTCTTGGGCTTTGATGGGCTTTAAAATGTAATCCGTAACGCCCAGCTTCAGCGCGCTTCGAACATAGGAAAAATCGTCGTATCCGCTGACAATTAGAACCGGCATTTGAAATCCTTCGGAGCGCAGGGTTTGCACCAGTTCGATGCCGCCGATACGGGGCATGCGGACGTCCGTAATGACAATATCCGGCAGAACCTTTCGAATCAGAGTGAGTCCCGCCTCACCGTCTGCCGCTTCCCCCACAACTTCCAAGCCTAAGCTGCTGCATTGGGCGAGATTTACAATGACACCTCTTGTCCAAGGCTCATCGTCTATGATTACGACCTTTCGAATCATTCCTTTCCGCCTCCTTTAAAAACTGCCTGCAGCCGCACACAAACGGCCGGGCCCTCCTGAGGGGTGCTGTAAATGGTAACGCCGTAGTCTGCTCCGCCGCTTCGCAGACGGATTCTGGCATGGACATTGGCTAACCCGATATGGGAACCGGATTTCAGCGCATTCATGGTATCCTTGTCAATCTGGTCACGAACCTGCGCCAGCCTTTCAGGCGCAAATCCCGTGCCGTTGTCCTTGACCCACAAAAGTAAATCCCTATCCCCGTCCAAACGGCTCTCCACGGTAATAATCCATGGGCCGGCCTTGTCCAACAAACCGTGCTCAAAGCAGTTTTCCACAAGAGGCTGTAAAATCAGCTTGGGAATCAGGCAATCCCTGGTTTCAGGAGCAATCTCTAAGTTCAATTGTACTTTTCCGCCGAAGCGCTCCCTTTGAATCATGGCGTAGCTTTCAAGATACAGCAGTTCCTCCTCCAAACACACCATTTCCTTTGAAAAGTTTAGGGAATAGCGCATAATGTCGCTTAGCGCCACGGTAATCTGATAGATGGAAGGGGCATTTTTCTTCAAGGCCATACCGCCGATTACTTGCAGGGTATTGTACATAAAGTGAGGATTGATTTGGGCCTGCAGTGCCCGAAGCTGTGCGCTCCGCTTTTCCAGCTTGCTCTGATATTCCTGCGCAATGAGCTCCTTGTTTCGGGCAATCATTCGGTCAAAGCTGTCCTGCAGAATTCCGATTTCGTCCTCGCGGTTTTCGGCAAAGCTGCCGGAAAACTCGTTGATGGTCAGAGTCTTCATTTCCTCCGAAAGCCGTCGGATGGGGCTGCTTATTGCCCGGGAATAAACGATAGAGCAGACGATACTGGCCAGAATGGCAATCAGCGCCACAAGGATACTGCTTAGAACCGTGGGAAACAGAGCGTCCACAATGGTTTGATTGGGGACGGTGAGCAGAATCTGCATTTTCCCCCCGTTGACGGCACGGTAAAACCAGAACTGATCGGCGTAGGAGGCTTCTTTTCTTTCCCCCGTGGCCAGCTCCTGACGAATTCCTTCCACAATGTCCGCATCCATGCTCCAACCGGTTCCGTAATCTGCTTCAATCAGCTCATGCTGATCGTTGAAAATCAGAATGGTTTCTTCGGGAACGGTTTTAATTTCCTCCAGAATGTCTTGCAGAAAGTAGGGACGCAAATGAAATACCACTAAGGCAATGGGGGTTTTATTGTCAAAACGGTGGATTTGGTGCATGACCAGTATTTCCCGCTCCGTCCGCAAAAATACCATATTGGACTGCAGGGCGGGATCCCGCTTCTCCCACATTGCAAGCATATCATCGGTGTCGGCGAGCCTTGCACCGGAGCGCTCGGCGATTAGAACCCGGTCTTCCGCCAGATTAAAAAGCGCAATGGAATTTAGGTTGCTGTCCATGCTGATGACCGTATTCATAAGCGTTATAAACCGCCGCTGGGAGGCATAGTTCAAAGCCTCTCCCTGGGTGCACCAGCGAAGTATGTCGGCCTTAATCTCTTTGTCAACTTCAAATTCGTAAAAGCGGTTCATCAGAGCGACGTTTTCCAACTCCACACGGTCCTGCAGCCAGCCGCTGCTCATGCGGTGATTGTAGATTAACTGATCCCGCATGGTTTTATAAGTGATGGCAGTGGCAACGGAAGCCACAAGAACAATGGGAAGCAGTGTAAAGGCCAGCATGGAAACCAGGATTTTTTTGCGGATAGAAATATTGCGAAAGCTTGTCATTGCGTAAACCACCTTAAAAACCAGGGCTTTTCATGCATATTATAGCATGAATTTTGCGTGGTTTCATCCCGAATTTGACGCGAGCCGATTGGGAAATGTTGCTGTCCTCTTGTGATTTTTTAACCTCTTTCCGGGGCGGTCGGCTTAGGCGCAGATTGGAACGCTCCTCAATTCCTTCCGAATCCTTGAGGAGCTATCGACGAAAACGGGATTTCATGCTATAATGCCCGTAGCAAAACGAAAAGGACAGCTTTTATTCATGGGCGAAGGGGAGAAAAAACATCATATCTGTCTGGGTCTGCTGGCCCATGTGGACGGGGGAAAGACCACTTTGTCCGAGGCCATGCTGTATACGGCGGGGGCCTTGCGCCGCTTGGGGCGGGTGGATAAGGGCAGCGCTCTTTTGGACTTTGACGATATGGAGCGCAGCCGAGGCATCACCATCTTTGCAAGGGAAGCGTCCTTGGATTGGAAGGATACCCGCTTTACCCTTTTGGACACCCCCGGCCACGGAGATTTCGGAGCGGAGATGGAGCGGGTCATTCCCGCACTGGACGGAGCATTGCTGGTCATCAGCGGTACCGACGGCCCTCAGGCACACACCCGCACGGTGTGGGAACTGCTGAAAAAGCAGGGAGTGCCGGTCTTCGTTTTCGTCACCAAAATGGACATCAGCCACAAGAGCAAAGAGAACCACTTGGAACTGCTGGAAAAGGAATTCGGCGGGGGCTTCTTTGATTTTTCTCAGGAGGAACTGCCCATGGAGGAACTGGCGCTTTTGGAAGAGGGCGCCATGGAAAGCTATCTGTCCGAGGGCACTTTGTCTCAGGAGAAGATACAAAATTTGATTGCCCATCGGCATCTGTTCCCTGTGTGCTTTGGCTCGGGGCTGAAGCTGACGGGCATAGAAAGACTGCTGGACGTGCTGTCCCTGTACAGCCCTGCGCCTATGTATACCCAGACCCAAAGGGCGCTGGTGTATAAGATCGATCGGGACACCCAGGGGCGGCGGCAGACCCATGTGAAGGTTTTCGGCGGCGCCTTTGCCCCGCGGGAATCCCTTCGCTATCGGAGCCGCAAAGGGGAAGAAAAGGAAGAGAAAATTCAGGAGATTCGCTTTTATGCGGGGCCCAAATGCATCACCGCCGAAAAAGCCCAGGCGGGGGATGTGTGCGTGCTGACGGGACTGACGGAGACCTACCCGGGCGGGTATCTGGGAGAGGAAGCAGGGCGGGAGGAGCCCGTGCTTCAGCCGGCTCTCAGCTACCGCCTGCTGCTTTCCAAGGGCGTTGACCCCGTGGCCCTCATGCCAAAGCTAAGGGAGCTGGAGGAGGAGGAGCCCTCCTTGTCCGTGTCCTTTTCTCCAAAGCTGGGGGAAATCCGCCTGCGCCTTATGGGGCAGGTGCAGATAGATGTGTTAAAGTCCCTGCTGCAAAAACGCTTTCATGTGGAGGCGGAGCTGGATGAGGGCGA
>CAZPCH010000123.1:0-3403 GCA_964585055.1 uncultured Christensenella sp.
AAAGCGCAAATTTCACTGCCGCAGGCAAGAGGGGATAAGCGAATAAAAGGGATGCGGAGCATCGGAAGCAGATGTAGCTTCTCCCACATAAAAAAGGAACCCTCGGGTTCCTTTTGCGCTTTTTGGATTAGTTAAAGTTGACGGTGATTTCGTTGAAGGACTTTTTATCCCAGTAATTAAAGGCCCACGGGCAGTTGCGGTAGGTGGCGGTGGGGCCGCAGGGGGTGGTAAAGTTTTTCACCTCGTCATACTCAAACTCCTTGGCCAGCTCAATGGCCTGGGCCTGAGCGGCTTCCATCCACTCAATCAGCTCGCTTGCATAGGTGCTCAGGGAGTTGCTCTTGCCGCTGTTCGACTTATTGGCTTCCTTCTTTACATCCTCATAGCAGTCCAGCATGGCGTTGTAGGTGTCCAGGAAGGCGTAGTACAGGTTCCGCTGATAGTCCGTATACTTTCTGGGGTCCACCTCGCTCCTGTGGAGCCCTGCGGACAAAAGCACCACGCCCTCGCTCATGGGGGCAGGGGTCTCGGGGGCTTCTGGAGGCTCCGTGGGGTCGGGCTCGGGGGCAGGCTCCTCCGTATCTACGGGGAGGGGGGTGTTCTGCCCCTCTATGGGGGTGGGCTCAGGGGTTTCCGTAGGCTCGGGGGTCACATCCAAGAGCTTATTGTCCTCCTCGATGCACTCCTCCACATAGTCCGCCAGCCCCTCGCACAGATCGATATAGTCGTCAATGAGCAAAGACGCCCAGTAGTAGCGGGCATAGCCCAGGGTGTACTTGTTGTGGCGGGATACATCCACGTTGTAAATCTGCTTAATCAGCTTCGTGCGGTTGCCCTGATCCGTAAATACGAAGTTCCAGTGGAACAAAGTGGCGCTGGAGCCGGAGAAGCTGTACATGCCGATATCCTCGGCGTCAAGGCCGTAGGCAAAGGCCGCCAGAGCCGCCGTCTGCTCGGCGGAGCAGTTGGTGTACACGCCCTCGGTCACGGCAGAGAGGATAGCGGGGATGCTGGTAATCAAATTCTTCTCCTGCATAGTCTTAAACAGAGCCACCAGCATGTTCTTTTGCCGCTGAACACGGTTTCCGTCTCCCGTAGCAAGGTCTCCGTGGCCGCCCTTTCGCACCCGCATGTAGTCCAAACAGGCCTGACCGTCCATGTGCTGGAGTCCCTTCTTGTAGTAGCGGCCGCCGTTGTCAAAGTCGCCCTCCAAATCATACTCCACGCCGCCCACGGCATCGATGAGCTCCTTGACGGATTCCATGGTCACGGCGTAGTAATAGTCTACATCAATGCCCCCCAGCATCCACTCGGCGGTTTCGCAGACCTTCAAAAAGCCCTCGCCGTTTTCGCAGTACAGGCCGTAGTTTGTGCCGTCGGTGCCGCAGTTCAGGGAGGCGTTGAGCTTATAGATGCCGTCCACCCCGGGAATCTTCCCGTAGGTGTCTCTGGGGATGGAGATCAGATCCACTTTCTTTTCGTCAAAGTTTACGGCGGCGACGATCATCACGTCGGAGTGGAAGGCATTGCCCTTCTTGCCGCTCCTGGAATCCTCCACACGGGCGTCCTCATCGTCCCCGCCGATGTGCATGATGTGGACGTTGTGGTGCATCAGGGTGGTGTCCGCCTTTGAGAGCAGTTCCTCATAGGGGTCTATGGTGGGGCTGGGGGTGGGAATGTCCGTTGGGGCCGGGGTGCCTTCGGGGGGCTCCGTAGCCTTTGAAGAAGGGGTGGCAATGGCAATGGCCGGGGTTTCGGTAGGCTTAAAGAGCTCCTGTCCGTTAAACAGGATGCCGGAGAGCTTTCCTCCTATTAAAATACCCAGTGCGATAATCAAAACGGCACCGGCGCTGATGAGGGCAATGAGCCTTGTCCTCTTGGCTTTGAGTTGGGTTTGATCCACGGTTGGCGTGTCTCCTTTTCGTATCATACTCTGTATTCTGCATCCGCCCCAAGGGGAGGATATGCTGTTCTGCCTGTATCATATACTCTTTGGCGCCGCTTTTCCACTGTCTAAGGAGGAATATAACAAACATTTTACAAATCCGTGACATCTGGAGGGGAAAGAGCATCTTCCTTTTTTTCCAGAGTATGCTATAATAAGCTGAATATTTTAGGAGAACATGCTATGATCGCAGTTATACCAGCCTACCAGCCCGATGAAAAGCTTCTGGGCGTGGCAGAAAATCTTTTGAAGCAAACGGATTACACCGTACTGATTGTGGACGACGGCAGCAGAGAAAGCTGTCAGCCCATCTTTACCCAACTGGAGGCCTATGAGCGCGTTACCGTTTTGCACCACGAGGTGAACAAGGGCAAGGGCGCCGCCATGAAGACCGCCTTCCGCTACATCCACGAGCATATGCCCGAGGAGGAGGGGCTCATTACCATCGACGCCGACGGCCAGCATCTGGTGCCCGACGTCATTCGGGTGGTGCAATCCTTCCGCCAGCATCGGGACGCTCTGGTCACGGGCTCCCGCCGCTTTACGGGAAACGTCCCCTTTAAGAGCATGGCGGGGAACTCCATCACCCGCTTCGTCTTCGCCATCAGCACAGGGGTCAGAGTCTACGATACCCAAACGGGCCTTCGTGCCTTCTCCACCGCCCTCATTCCCCAAATGCTCACCTTGCAGGGGGACCGCTACGAGTACGAAATCAGCCAGCTTCTCTACTGCTCCCGGGAGCGGATTCCCATTGTGGAAGTGCCCATTGAGACGGTGTACATTGAGGACAACGCTTCCTCCCACTTTCATCCTTTGCGGGACGGGTGGAAGATCTACAAAATCATCCTCATGTTCGCCAGCTCCTCTATTTTGAGCTTCCTCTTTGAGTACGGGGTCTTCCTGCTGCTCACGGCTCTGCTTGAAAAAACGTTGGTGGGGTATCTGCTGATCTCCACCATCGTGTCCCGTGTCCTCAGCTCCATTCTCAACTACTATCTGAACCAGAGGATGGTCTTTGAGCAGCACAACCGCACCAGCTTCATTAAGTACGTCATCACCGCCGTGGCCGTGTACGGTCTTCACTACGGGCTTTTGTATCTGTCCACCTACACGCTGGGAATTCCCGAGGCCGTGGGCTTCATTCTGGTGCAGCTTATCGTCTACCCCTTCAGCTTCTACCTGCAGCGGAAGTTTGTGTTCATTAAGGAGCACAAGAAGACGGAGATTGGCAAATAAAAGCCGCCAAAAGTGCAGACACTACCTTGGAAAACTACGAAACGGATGCAAAAATGAAAGCAAAGAATCCCAACACTAAGCGCATTGTGACCATTGTCCTTTGCGACCTGGCCGCCTTCCTCCTCTTTAGTCTGGGGGTATGCGCCATCGTCTTCGACTTCTTCGGCGGGGACAAGGATCAGATGCAGGAGGCCAAAAAGCTGGCCACCCCTGCTCCCTCTG
>CAZPCH010000123.1:3413-5031 GCA_964585055.1 uncultured Christensenella sp.
CGATTCCCCCGCCCCTACGGATGTGCCCGAGACCGACCCTGCAAACGTCCCCGAGACCGGTTCTCAAAAGGACGGCACCCCCCAGCCCACCCAGGAGCCTACCCCCGAGCCTACCCAAGAGCCCACGGGGCTTTTGAAGGGGAAGTATGCGGAGAAGTTCTCCCTAGGGGAGATTGTCCAAACGGATACGGAGTACCGCAGTGAGAACGTGGCCATTGAGCTTACCCACATTGACGGCGGCTTCTGCGTCGCCTGCAGTCGGGTGTCCAACACCAAGGACGCCTGCCAGCACTGCGGACAGGCCATTAAAAGCGCCAATCGGCAGGAAATCTACATTGCGGACATCTACCTCAACGATATCAATGCCTTCCACAGCTATGCCATCTCCCGCCAGTCCGAGCTGGACAAGGTCAAGCCCATGGCGGAGCAGTTCGGCGCCCTGCTGGCCTGCAACAGCGACTACTATTTGAACTCCAAGACCGGCAAGCACGGCTGGTTCGTCCGGGACGGGGTGGAGATTGCCCGCTTCAACAGCATCGACTCCGATCTGTGCATCCTCTACGCCGACGGCACCATGGACACCATCGACTATAAGAACGATGCTTGGAGCGTAGATGAGATCTACGCCAAGTACCCCCAGCACATCTGGTACTTCGGCCCCGTTCTTTTGGACAATAACGGACAGGCCAAGACGGAGTTCAACTTCCACGGCCATGTGGCCGCCGCCAACCCCCGCACGGTGCTGGGCTACTATGAGCCCGGCCACTACGCCATCCTCCTTGTGGACGGCGCCCGCAGCGGCGGAGAGTCCCGAGGGCTGACCGCCGAGGAGCTTTCCGTTTACTGCGCCGAGCTGGGGCTTGCTAAGGCCTACAATCTGGACGGCGGCGGCTCCTCCTGCCTGTATTTCTCCGGGAATATCTACGGCCCCAACGGCCGCGGCACCAGCGATATCATCTACATCGCAGAGCCCAACGCCCAGTAACCCAAAGGGAAAGGAGTTTTGAAAATGAGCAAACACGATTCCAATCGGAAGATTCTCAACGTCATCCCCCAGATTATCGCCAACGTGACCATCGTGCTGTCCGCCGTGTACATCCTCTTTTACATTCTGGACGGCTACAACCCCATGCTCCACTTTTTGGGCGATCAGGTGTTTTTGACCAAGTATCTGGACATCATCATTGCAGGTCTTGGGCTGCTGCTGGGGATTCTGTTCATCGTGTGCACCTGGAAGCTGTACACCAAGCCCCCCAAGAAGAAGAAACTGCCAAAGGAACAATAGCCCATATTGCCTACGGCAGTGAAATCGCCTGCGGCGGTGAAATATGGCTTTGCCATGTGAAATATTGCTTCGCAATGTGAAATCCATCCTGCGGATGGGTTGTGGAAGGGATGCTCTGCATCCCTTTTTTCTTCTTATCCCCTCAGTCCTCGCTATCGCTCAGACAGCCCCTCAAAACCCATCACCGGTGGGTTTTGTCCCCTTCGGGGTCGGGGCGAATTGCTTCGCAATTCCCCTTACCAATAAGGGGAGCCTTGCGTTATAAGCACCTTACGCTCGCTTTTGCTTTTAGGTATGCAAGACCCTTTCGACCGCATGGCGCCCCTGTGCAAG
>CAZPCH010000124.1:0-4964 GCA_964585055.1 uncultured Christensenella sp.
ACACTCTGTATGAGCAGGAGCCGGGGCAGTACGTGATCTTCTCCGTATTCGACGCTTCCGTCAGCAAAATGGACGGGCACTATATCCACCTGCGCTGTTTTGACGATTGGGAGAAGAGCGCCGAGTTTCGGGAGAGCTTTTTGGCGGAGCTGAAGGAACGTTCCTGGTATGAGATTCCAGTGGAGGTGTCGGCAGAGGACAGGATTTTATGTCTGGTGACCTGCAGTTATAACGACCGCAACGGCCGTTTGATGGTCTTTACGAGAGCCCTTCGCCCCGGGGAAACCGCCCAATCCCTTACCAATCTTATGGCCGAGGCCAGGGAGAAGTAAAGGGCGGGGTGTATTTTTGCCGTGAGGCAAACCGTATATAAGAAAGAAAAAGACCTCCGTCTCAGGGAATACTGAGGACGGAGGCCTTTTTTAGAAGGAAACGACCGTTTGAAGAAAGGTGCCGAGAAAGTGCTTTCTTGCTTCGGACACCTTTAGTATAGCAGGCAGATGTCATAGAATTGTCGCAAAAGGATGAACACAATGTAAACAAAGGGCTTTTTTACCAAAAAACTTTCAAAAACCGATTTTTTGCCGAAAAAAAACGGGCAAAATAAACGAAAAAGGCAGGAACGGCAGAAAAATCAAAGCAGAAAAAACTTTTCTGCAGGCGGCAACTGTGGTATACTGTATACGTTAAAATTTGGATACATGAGGAGGACAATCATGTTTAAGCGCATCCTTCTGAAAATCAGCGGGGAAGCCCTCAGCGGCGGCGATACCCCCATCGGATTCGAAAAGGTGAACGCCACGGCGGCCACCATTGCGGCGCTGGCGCAGGACGGGCTGGAAATCGGTCTGGTGGTAGGCGGCGGCAACATCATTCGGGGACGGGACGCCGGCAGCCGGGACAGAAACCGTATGGATCACATGGGCATGCTGGCCACGGCCATCAACGCCTTGGCTCTGCAGGATAGCCTGGAGCGGCAGGGGGTCAAGTGCAAGGTGCTTTCCTCCGTGGATATGGATAAGTTCTGCGACAGCTACACCAGCCGCAAGGCCATGGAGCTGCTCTCGGAGAAGACCGTGGTCATCTTTGCCTGCGGCACGGGCTGTCCCTTCTTCTCCACGGACACGGCGGCGGCTTTGAAGGCCTGCGAAATCGGGGCGGACGCTCTGTTTTTGGCCAAGAACGTGGACGCTGTATACTCCGCCGATCCCAAGGTAGACCCCACCGCCGTGCCCTATCGGCATATCAGCTACCAAAAGGTCATCGAGGACAACCTACACGCCACGGACTTGACCGCCATCACCCTGTGCCGGGAGCAGCATATGCCCATTAAGTGCTTTGCTTTGGAGAAGCTCTCTGAGGCACTGGAAAGTGAAAATATTGGGACATTGATCGATGAGGACGGGGGAGAGGCTTGCATTTGAGCCTTCTCTATTGTAGAATATAAATACCTGTAAAAATAAAAGGGGGACATACCTATGCCAGAGATTCTCGATATCGCCAAAGATAAAATGACCAAGACCATCAGTGTCATGAACCAGGAATACGGTTCTTTGCGCGCCGGCCGTGCCAATCCGCAGGCCTTGGATCGCATCAGCGTAGATTACTACGGCACTGCCACGCCTATCAACCAGCTGGGCAACATCTCCACTCCGGAGCCCCGCATGCTGGTTATCTCCCTGTGGGACAGCAAGATGATTCCCGCCGTGGAAAAGGCCATCCAGAAGAGCGATCTGGGCATCAATCCCACCAATGACGGTAAAATCATCCGCCTCATCTTCCCCGAACTCACCCAGGAGCGCCGTAAGGAGCTGTGCAAGGTGGTCAAGAAGAAGGCCGAGGAGAGCAAGGTAGCCGTGCGCTCCATCCGTCGGGATGCCATCGAGCAGGTGAAGAAGCAGAAGAAGGACTCCGTCATCACCGAGGATGACCAGAAGAAGCTGGAGGAGAAGATTCAGAAGCTCACCGACGAGAAGATTAAGGAGATCGACACCATTTCCGCCGCCAAGGAAAAGGAGATCATGTCCGTTTGAAAAGCGTGCTGGGCTGGGAACTGCAAAAGGCTCTGGACTATCTGCATGAAGAGGGCGTGGAGCCCCTTCTGGAGCAGACCAGCTCCCGCCGCGGGGTGGAGCAGGGGGAAGACAGAGCGGTTCGCCTGCGGCAAAATGAAGCAGGGCAATGGGTGCTGACCTGGACAAAGTTCCAAACGGAGCTTGAAGGATAGCGCCGCCTGCATCTGCAAAGAGAATAGTATGTCTGAGGCGGGTGCTTCAGACACTCACACCTCAAAGCGGCAGGAGCATTCCCCCGCTTTGAGGCGATGTTTTATTATTGAGGCATCTATTTTATAGTCCGGAAGGAAAGAAAGGGTCTATGGGCAGGCTGAACGGGGAAAACTTACAGGAGCTGGGGCTGGCGGCAGAGACACTGCCCCGCCATGTGGCCATCATTATGGACGGCAACGGCCGCTGGGCCCAAAAGCGGGGGTATCCAAGACCCGTAGGGCATCGGGCGGGGACGGAGCGTCTGCGGGAAATCATCCGCTTTTCCAGCGATGCGGGCATAGAGGCTTTGACCCTGTATGCCTTTTCCACGGAGAACTGGAAGCGGCCGGCGGAGGAGAAGAGCGTGCTCTTTGGCCTGCTTCTGGAGTATTTTTCCAAAGAGATTGATGAGCTTCACGCAAACAACGTGCGCATCTCCATTTGGGGAGAGAAAGGGCCCTTCCCGGAAAACGTCCGCAAAGCCTTGGAAAGGGCGGAGGAAAAGACAAAGGACAACGGGGGCTTGAAGCTGAACATCTGTTTAAACTACGGCAGTCGGGACGAAATTCTCAGAGCCGTGCGCCTTTGCGCCCAAGAGGCTATGGAGACGGGCACCCTTCCTGAACAGGCGGATTTTGAAAAGCACCTGTACTCTTTCGGCACCCCGGAGGTGGATCTGCTCATCCGCACCAGCGGCGAAGAGCGGGTCAGCAACTTCCTTCTGTATCAGCTGGCCTACAGCGAGATGGTCTTTACCCCCGTGCTGTGGCCCGATTTCACCCAAGAGGAGTATATTCAGGCACTGCAAGCCTATGCCCGCCGTAAACGGCGATTCGGAGGAGTGTAATGGAACGGCATCCCAAACTGAAAAATTTAATCATCCGCACCCTTACCAGTCTGGTGCTTTTCGGGCTGCTGTTTTTGTGTTGCTATTTCGGCTCGCTGACCTTCCTCATCGTCTTCGGCGCCGTGTTCTTCATGACCATTCGGGAGATGGAGGAGATGCTCAAGCATCTTGGCAAGCGCATAGCCATGGTGCCGGCATACATCTTTGCCAGTTTGTTCGGCCCATTGTACTATATGGCGGGGCAGAGCTGGGCGGCGGTGGCGGCCTTCGGTCTGCTCATGGTGACCTTGTCCGTCATCTGGCAGGTGCTTTTGACCAAAGAGGACAACTACGCCGATGCGTTATACTGTCTGCTGCCCTTTGCATACCCTATACTGCCGGAGTGCGCCATTGTGGCTTTGTACTTTGCCCTGCCTGAAGAGGTGGGCAAGACCTGCTGTTATGCCGCCATCCTTTGTCCGGAGATTGGGGACGCCTTTGCCTACTTTGGGGGCTCCCTCTTTGGAAAACACCCCCTGTGCCCTCAGATTTCCCCCAAGAAAACCGTAGAGGGCAGTATCAGCGCCTTGCCTGGAGCCATGCTTGTAGGCTTGGGGCTGTACTTTGCCCAGCCTTTGTGGGGCGGGCAGGTGAGCCTGTTGTCCCTGCTGTTTATGGGGCTTTTGTGCGGCATCGTCGGCCAGTTCGGAGATCTGTTTGCCTCCACTTTGAAGCGGACGGCGGGAATTAAGGACTTTTCCGACATCATCCCCGGCCACGGCGGTCTCATGGACAGACTGGACAGCGCCCTGCTTTGCGCTATGGTGGTGCTGGCCTACGCCGTTTTACGGATGAATTTTTAAGGTTCGTTTTTAAGAAAAGTTTTTCGTCTTCATGCCATTACTCCCCCACGGGGAGCGTGGATTGAAATAGCGTCCGCATGGAGAGAAATGATTTAGAAAGGAGAAGGCCATGCAAAAGGTGACCATTTTGGGAAGCACAGGCTCCATCGGGCGGCAGGCTTTGGAAGTGGTGCAGATGCATCCGGAGCGATTCTGTTTGCGGGGGCTGTGCGCTTTTTCCAGCGAGGAAGCTTTTTCTCGGCAGTTGGAAGCGTGCAAACCGCCTTTGGCGGCCTTTTCCAAAAGGATAGAGGTGCCCAAAGGCGTTTCCCTCCTGTATGGAGAGGAAGCCGCCTGCCGCTTGGCGGAGGACACGGAGACGGATATCTTCGTGCTGGCCATCTCCGGCTTTGCGGCCTTGAAGCCCCTGCTGGCGGCTTTGAGAGGGGGCAAGCGCATTGCCATTGCCAACAAGGAATCCCTGGTCTGCGGGGGAGATTTGGTCAAGGCGGCTTTGCTGGCGGGGGGCGGTGAGCTGCTGCCCGTGGACAGCGAGCATTCCGCCATCTTCCAGTGCCTGCAGAACGGAAGGCGGCAGGAGGTAAAGCGGCTGATTCTTACCGCATCCGGCGGCCCCTTCTTCCAAAGGAAGCGGGAGGAACTGAAGCACATTACCCCGGCGGAAGCGGTGAAGCATCCCAACTGGAGCATGGGGCGGAAGATCAGTCTGGATTCCGCCACCCTCTTTAATAAAGGGCTGGAGATTTTGGAAGCCGCCCGTCTCTTTGACTTTGGGGCGGAGGAGATTGACGTGCTCATTCACCCCCAGTCCATCGTTCACTCCATGGTGGAGTATCGGGACGGAACCGTCATGTCCAACATGAGCCTGCCGGATATGCGCCTGCCCATCCAGTACGCCATGACCTACCCGGAGCGGATAGAGTCCCCTGCGGCTCCCTTGCAGCTGTGGAACACCCCGCCGTTGACCTTCTTTAAGCCTGACATGGAGCGGTTTCCAGCTTTGCAGAT
>CAZPCH010000125.1:0-4939 GCA_964585055.1 uncultured Christensenella sp.
ATGAAAGACGTAAAGTTCCTCAGCAAGGGATTGTTTGAAAAAGACTTCATGCAGTCCAAGGCAATCACACGGAATATGACCGCCAGAGAAAAATTTCTCGGGTATATTCTGGGACCCGCTTTTGTGGTCATCTACAACTGCATGATCAGTTACCTGCGGGAAATTTTCTATGTGGATGTCTGGCAGTTTGACATCAACTTCGGAAGCGGCGCCTATATGGCCATGCACACGACCGCCATGGTGCTGAGCACCATTTCGGGTCTGCTGATCGGCTATTTGACGTCCCATACCGCATCCCGTGCCGGGCGAATCAGGCCCTATGTGCTGATTGGGTCTCTAATCATGGCAATCTTCGGGGTGGCCATGTTCTGGAATCCCTTTGATTTCTCCGACAAAACCGGGTTTCTGAGCTGGGTCTATTTCACCAATATCTGTTTTTACGCAATCGGCATTGCCATGTTCAACTTGCGTGTCTATATGTTGGCATTGAGCACCCGAAATGTACGGGATCGGGATCAGGTGACCACCATCCGCACCTCCGTGGACTACATGGTTCCCGGTATGTTTGTGGCCGTACTGGTGATGGGCATGCTGTACTACATGTTCCTGCAGGTGGGTCAGTATGCAGAAGACGGCACTCTGCTCGGCTACCAGGTGGCGGACGCATCCGTGTGGCGCATGTTTATCGGAATTCCTGCCCTGCTGGCCATTCCCGGCGCCATCCTTGAATATTTCTGGACACGGGAGCGGATTACCGAAGATGCCTGCCGGATGCAGGAGGCTGACGGAAGCTCTTTTAATACCGTGCCCATCGGAAAGCAGTTAAAGGCGCTGATGACCAACAAGTACTATGTCCTTGCCACGATTATGGCCATTGCCTCCATGCTTCTGGGGTACCTTCAGGGGGCAAACTGCCGTCAGTATTTCACTCAGTTTATCCTTGGCGCCACCAGCGAGAACGGCATCGGCACGCTGTATCTTGTAATCGCCATGCAGCCCATGGCCATCGGTGCAATTCTGTTCCCCATCCTTGCAAAAAAGTACGGCGTTCGCAAAATCAGTATACTGTGCTCCATTCTTACCATGATCGGCATCGGCATCTGCATGATAGATCCCTCCAGCTTTGCCATCGCCTGCGGCGGCGGTCTGTTCTTTAGCCTGGGGCAGGTTGCCATCTCCTTCATGAGCGGCGTATTTGTACAGCAGGCTTGCGACGACGTGGAGTACAAGCACCACTTCCGCCCAGAGGGACTGCTGGGTATTATCATCATCACCAATATCTACACGCTGGTGCTGTCCCCCCTGTCTGCCACCTTTGAAACCATTCTGGTCAACTTCACTCCCTATCAGAAGGCCATAGAGGATTTGACCTTCTGCCTGTGCAGCACCGAAAACTGGATTCTGTTCTGCTACTACGGCGGTTACGCCATTCAGGCCGCCATTGTCCTGGTTGTCATGCTCTTCTTTGATATTGAAAAGAAGTATCCCGAGATTCAGGCTGAGTTGAAGCGCCGCAGAATTGCCGCTTGCGAAGCCCGCGGCGAAGTGTGGATGGAGGATGAAGAGCGGGAGCGTCTGGAGCGTGAAGAGAGCGACCGCCGGGCTGAGATTGACCGCATCGCTGATTTGAAGGCCAAGTGCGCCAAAAAGGGATTAGACTTTGACGCCGAGAACAGGAAGTATCTGGATGCAAAAGCCAAAAAGGATGCAAAACTGGCGGCAAAACAGGCAAAAAAGCATGCAAAATCGGAGAAAAAAGCCCTAAAAGCGAAGAAATGATATAAACTACAGTGCGGCGGCAGGATGGCTGCCGCACATTCTTTTGGGGAGATATTCAACACTTCAAAAAACATTGTATATTTACCGATATGCATCAAGTTGATATACTAAATATGAGCCTTCTCCCGGCTTTTGCAGAAGGCAAGATACGGCAAGACCCGGAGGCATATCCTAAGGAAAGTTTGAAAATTTGGACGGATGAACGGAATGAGGTATCAAAATGGGAAATAAATTCAGTATTCTGGACGGAAAACAATTAAATATCGATCAGATTGAAGGCCGCTTTGCGGCGTTTGCAAAGGTGCCCTATGCGGTGACCCTGCGCCTGAGCCAGCCCATTGCAGAGGACGGCTACGGCACCATCACGGTGGATGGCGTCAAGATTCCCAAGGGCACCCAGTTCCTGATGGATATGATGGTTAAGATGCATTGCCTCATGGTTCCCGTGGGCAGCGTCGCCAGGGAGTATGGCAAAGAATATACCATGCGGCTGACCGGTTTTAAGGGCGAAGACGGGAAGCCTTTCCCGGACACCGTATTGAAATTCAAAACCATGGAGCGCCCTCAGCGGGATCATGCCTACGATTCCCACGACGAGGTGGCGATTTGGGCGGCGAGAGAGGGCATGGTGCTGCTTCAAAACGAAAACGAGGTGCTTCCTCTGCGGGAAGATGCCGTGCTCAACTGCTTCGGGTCTGCCCAGTTTTGCTTCCGAAATACGGCCACAGGTGCAGGGCTGATAAATCCCCGCTGGCAGGCCAATTTCCACCAGTCCATCGAAGAGCACAGCAGCTTTAAGGTCAACCGGGAGATTTCCGACCTGTATGTGCAGCTTCGGGATGTAGTTCCCTCTGACGCCGTCCTGCGTCGGGCAAAAGAGCTGTCCGATACGGCCCTCATTCTGCTCTCCCGCCATTCCGGTGAGTTCGCCGATAACCGACCCGTAAAGGGCGGCTATTACCTAACCGATGACGAGCGGGCCATGATTCGTGCCGTCAGTAAGGCATTTTCAAAAACCGTTGCCATTCTCAACACCGGCTATCCCATTGAAATGGGATGGGTAAAGGAATTCGGCATCCATGCGGTTCTTTACACCGGCTTTGCCGGCATGGGGGCGGGGTATGCCCTGATGGAGATTCTGGACGGCCGCACAAACCCCTCCGGCAAGCTCCCCGACACCTGGAGCTATGACTACTATGACAACCCCTCTGCCTATAACTTTATCAATCTGCCTGCCGATCACAAGCAGGTAGGCGAAAAGGACTTCGGCGTTCACCTCTTCTATCAGGAAGATATCTATGTGGGCTACCGCTACTTTGACACCTTTAACAAGCCTGCGGCCTACGGCTTCGGCCACGGCAAAAGCTACACAAGTTTCGATATCTCTTTCCGTGAGCCGATCAACGGCAACGAGCATATAACGGTGGAGGCTACAGTCTGCAACACCGGCTCCCGTCCCGGCAAGGAAGTCCTGCAGCTTTACATCCAGGCTCCGGAAGGAACGATTGAGAAACCCAAGCGTGTGCTGGCGGCTTTTGAAAAGACGGCCCTTCTGGCCCCGGGCGAAAGCCGGAAGCTGACGCTGATTGCGCCCAAGAAGGCCTTTGCCTCTTTCTGCGAGCAAACAGGCGCATTCATTTTGGAAGCAGGGGAATACCGTATCTGGGGCGGCAACAGTCTGGAAAACTCCCGAATAATCGGCAGTTTTACGCTAAATGAGACACGGGTTCTTGCCAAAACGAACCGAATCAATCTGCCCGTGGAGCCCTTTAAGCGGCTGACCCGGAGTGACCCCACGGTGGAAGAAGCCTCCAAAATTGTGCCTCTGGAGGAACGCATCCAAAAGCCTGCGCCACGCCCGGTGTATGCGCCGAAGGCCTTGCCGGTATACAAAGGAAAAAAGATTACTTTTGACAAGCTGAAAGCGAATCCTGCCCTGCTGGACAACTTTGTCGCCCAGATGCGCACGGATGAACTGTGCAAGCTGAATGTTTGCGGCGGTGCGGACTGGTATATGCCCTGGCAGACCGGCGCCGCAGGCAAAACCAATGTAATCCGTAAATACAGGATGCCTAAGATGATGGTATCCGACGGCAATACAGGTCTAAACCTGAAGAAGCGCAACATCGGTTTTCCCAGTAGCTGCACCGTAGCCGCCAGCTTCAATAAGGAACTGGCGTACAGCATTGGCAAGGTCATTGCAGAGGAGTCTCGGGAGCATCACATCGGTATGAATCTGGGGCCTGCCATGAACATCCACAGAAACATTTTGAACGGGCGGCATCCTGAGTATTTCTCCGAGGATCCCTACCTTGGCGGCATTATGGCAGGCTATCACGGCAAGGGTTTGGAAGAAAACGGGTGCGGCTGTACCTATAAGCACCTGTTCTGCAACGGCTCCGACACCTCCAGAAAGGCCAGTCAGTCTATCGTGTCCGAGCGGGCACTGCGGGAAATCTACTTCAAGGTGTTCGAGTTTGCCGTCGATGTGCACAAGCCCAGCGCCGTCATGACCAGCTACAATGGGGTGAACGGCATTTATCCTGCAGAGAATGCGGACATTCTGCAAACCCTTCTCCGAAAGGAATGGGGGCTGGACAGCATGATTATGACCGACTGGGGCACCTATGACACGGTGGACCCGGTGGAGATGGTAAAGGCCGGCAACTGCTGGCTGACAGAAGGCGGCGGCAAATATGTGAGGATTCTGCAAAAGGCAGTAAAGGAGGGAAAACTTTCCCGAGCCGTTTTGGAGCACAATGTCCGCCGGCTTGTAAAGACCGTTCTGAAGTGGGATTCCTGAACTTTCCCCTTGTTTCTGCGGCATTTTTCTTTATGCATTGACATATTCTCTAAACGCAAACGGGCGCCGCAAAGGGCAGGTTTCCGTCTGCTGACTGCTCCAGCTTATAGTCTTCCAGCCACTTCAAAAGAAATTTCTTCGGATCGGACAGATAGCAGGCCGTTTCGGCGAATACGGAAATATCCGCCGTCCAGCCGGTGCGCTCCGGGATCAGGGCTTCATTTTGCTCGGCAATTGTCTGCTTGACAGAGGGAATGGCATCATCGGTTTTTTACCGATGATGCCCATACTGCAAGGTCTCCTCAGATCAGATTTTCAAAAATCGGATTCTTGTGGGAGAAAATCCCCCACATTTTT
>CAZPCH010000126.1:0-4915 GCA_964585055.1 uncultured Christensenella sp.
CCTGTACCTTCTTGGCGTCCACCACGGTGGTGAAGCTGTTGAGGCAGATGTCCTTGGAGTCAATGCGCTCCACGGCCTTGATGACGTCGCTGAGCTTGCCTACGCCGCTGGGCTCGATGAGAATGCGGTCGGGGGCATAGGTGTCCAGCACCTTCTTGAGAGCCTCGCCGAAGTCGCCTACCAGAGAGCAGCAGATACAGCCGGAGTTCATTTCCGTAACTTCAATGCCTGCATCCTGCATGAAGGCGCCGTCAATGCCGATTTCGCCGAATTCGTTTTCAATGAGCACCAGCTTCTCCCCCGCAAAGGCTTCCTTGATGAGCTTGCGGATGAGGGTGGTTTTGCCTGCACCCAAAAAGCCGGAGAATATGTCGATCTTTGTCATGTTCCAATACCTTCTTCTTCCAATGATTCTGTTACAGAATATTATACCCGCTTTGTCAAGCTTTTTCAACGGGGGAGAGGGCAGTTGCGCAAAAGTTCACAGAAGTGCTTTCTTTTTTAAAGAAAAAAGCCCGGAAAGCCGGGCTTTGGGACGGTGGGATTATTTTCCGTTGACGCTGACGCCGGGGATGCGCACGGCCAGGGGGCCTTCGTAGGCGGCATCCTTATAGCGTTCCTTGGAGAAGGTAAGCTGTCCCTGCTTGTCAAAGAGACTGCCGTTGATGGAGCCGCCGGTGCGCAGTTCCACCCCTTGCTCCGTAAACAGATAGGCAAGGCGAATTTCCCCGCCGAAGTAGCCGGAGAAGGAATCCATCTGGAAGTCGGAGAAACTGACGGGGTACAACGTTCCCTTTTTCATCTCTTCAAAGGGCACGGTGCCGTTGTCCAGCCGCACCCGGCGGTAATCCCCTGTGGGCTCCACGCCCAGATACCGGCAGAAGCGGTTGCCGCCGTGGATGCATTCCACCCTGCCCTCCTTGAGCAGGGTGCGCTCCGTCATGGGAATGCCTTCGGGGGAGTAGGGGGCGGAGGGCACCAGTGTCAGGTTCAAGGCTTCCCCCGTGGTGATTTCGCCCTGGGCTTCGGTGCCTACCTGCCAGTCGGAGTACTTGGGATAGAGCATGGAGGCGTGACTGCGGTCGCTGTACAGACTCAGCAGCGTGGCCACATGCTCCCCGGACAGCACCACATCGTAGACCCCCGCCTTGGGGTAGTCTTGGGCATGGGCACGGTCGCAGACGGTGGTCAGAGCCTTGGCGGCCTTTTCCCGCAGAGCCTCCTGATCCAGATCCTCATAGCGGAAGGAGAAGTACTGCTCCACGTCCTGAGGCTCCTTGGCCTGCACCACGAACTCGCCGCTGCATTCATACTTTCCGAAGGCCACATCCGTCCCCGGGGAGGTGAGGATGCGGGTTTCCTGCCTGTTGACAAAGATTTCGGCGCTGTTGATAAAGGCGTCCGCCCGCACGTCCGCAGAGAAGAGGGCGTCGGCCATGCTTTGGGCGCTTTCCTCCGGAGATTGGCCGCTTAAAGTGGAGGGCATCTCCTTCATGGACGCCTTGGGGCCTTCGTACAGGGGATACCAAGGGTTCTTGGCATAACCTGCGGCGGCATAGGCGCTCTTGAGAAGGGCGGAAACCTCGTCTTCCCCCATGCCGGGGAACAACAGCACCTGAGAAGCGCCCAGATACCGCTTGTCGCCCTCGGTAAAGTCCCGATATAGGGTCACTTCATACTCCGTGACCTCCTTCATCCGCCGCATATCCAGATTTCTGCGGATAAAGAACAGCTCCGCAGAGGCACGGCGGGTTTCGGTAAGGCTGTAGGCGTCCATGCCCAGTGCCTGCAGGGTGTTTAAAATCATCTCTTTCATACTGCTTCCTCCTTAGCCCAACCGGATTCTGGCCTTAATGTAAGGGCCGCCGTCGGAGACCTTGACCCACTCCTTGTATCCCTTGCCGCAGAAGCCGCCCCCGGCCAGCTTGACGTCGGGGCTCATCATGGTGATGGACTTGAGCAGATCCGGCACATAGCCCGTAAGCACAATGGGGGAGAAAATTCGCCCCGTGAGCTTGCCGTCCTTGATCTCCTTGGCAATGGATACCATGCACTGGATGCCCCAGTTCTTGGGATCCTCCATGCCGGAGCTGGGGGCTTCCAGCAAAAAGCCGTAGGAAATGGAGGCAATCATGTCCTCCACGGAATCCTGCCCGCCCTCAAAGAAGGTGTTGGTCATGCGGGTGTAGGCCTTACGCTCAAAGCTCTCTCTACGGCCGTTCCCCGTGGGGACGGTGCCCAGAGCCTCGGCGGAGCGGATGTCGCTGATGCCCGTCTGCAGGATGCCGTTTTTAATGATGACGGTGTCGTGGGCCAGGGTGCCCTCGTCGTCAAAGAAATAACTGCCCGTCTGGTTGCCTACGGCGGCGCCGTCGTGCATGGTCACCAGAGAGGAGGCTACCTCCTTGCCCACATAGTGGCGGGCCAGGGCTCTGTCCTTGACAAACATGTCCATCTCCACCCCGTGGCCGAAGGCTTCGTGGACGATCATGCCCGTTACGTCGGGGTCGCAGACGCACTCATACTCTCCGGGGACAATGGGCTGGGAGTCCAGCAGGGCCACGGCGGTGTCGGCAACGGACTGCACCTTTTCCTCCATGGAATTAAGAAGCTCCATGCCCCCTGCAACGGAACAGCCGTGGTAGGCGTTTTTAATCTCCTGTCCCTTGCGGGCAATGGCCATGAGGTTGCCGCTGGTCCAGAGCAGATCCTGCATAAGGTCTCTGTTTTTGGAGAGGAAGATCTTATGAATTTCCTGATAGGCACAGCCTGCGCCGAAGTCCATAACCCCTTCCTTTGCTTGAAGACCCTGCTGCCGCAAGGCGGTGAGGCGGGACAAAATGGCCTCGTCCCCCATGCTCTCGGGGTGAATCTCATACTCGGACGCCCCGGCAAAGACCGCAGGCTCGTCGGCGGGACAGCCCTTTTCCATAAAGTTTGTGCCCTGAGGCAGTTCGCCTAATTTTTTAAGACCCTGACGGATGCGCTCGGCGATTTGGGGCAGGGTTTCGGGGCTGATCTCTGTGCAGGCGTATTCCCCGTAGCCCTTTTCGTCCATGACACGGATGACAAAGCCCTTGCGGGTGAGCATGCCGTTTTGGGATACGCTGACCCCTCGGCCGGAGACGGAGTAGTTCTTGCTTACGGTGTCCTGACCCAGTACGCTGACGTATTCGTATTCCTTTTGCAGCAGGGAAATGAGCTCCTGAAGCAGGGGCTTCTTCTGCAGCAAAAAGGCGCTGGAAGCAACTTTCATCTGTACACCTCCTGTTGTGTGTTGGTATGAGTATACCACGATTCAACCCGCCTGTCATTAAGAAAGAAGGGAAAAGGGGGGCTAAACAAAGGGATACGCCCCTTTGGGCATAAAAAAGCAGGGACGGAGGCTCCGTCCCTGCTTGGATATGGTCGGTTCAGGAAATCATGTCACCCTGATGGGCGATGAGGGTGGCGTCATAGACACCGTCCACGCGGAGGAACTTATCCACAAAGCCCGTCTCGCTCTGGCGGATGCGCAGTTCCACGGTCATCTCGATGCCGTCCCGCTGGACGGTCTTTGACTTAACGCGGCCGTTGGGAAGCTGAGCCACCATCTGCTTAATCTGGCGGGAAGCGCTTTCGTCGTAGTGGAGGATGAGCAGGTAGGGAGCGGAGGAGCGTCCCTTGACCATGGTCATAACCACCATGAGCAGACCCACAAAGATGGCGCCGACCACGCCCTCAATGAAGTAGCCCGCACCCAGGGCAATGCCCTCGGCAATGGCCCAGAACATGTAGACCGTGTCGATGGGATCCTTAATGGCCGTACGGAAACGGACGATGGACAGAGCACCCACCATGCCCAGAGACAGCTTTACGTTGTTGGACATGAACATGATGACCATGGCGCTGACCATGCTGAGCATAACCAGACTCAGATTGAAGGTGCGGGAATAGATGACGCCGGCAAAGGTGACCCGGTAGATGAAGAACACATACAGTCCCACCAAGAAGGCGGCGATGACGGTGAAGATGGTCAGCCAAGGCTGATAGTTCTGCAGCTGGAACATATAGCTGAAGGTTTCGGACATTTTCTCTCTCCTTTTAATATTCTGCGTTACAGGCAGTCAGACTGCCCATGGTTCAAAAGTCAAACTGGCGGCACACCAGATATTTGCTGGCGGCCACACGGGAGGCGGCATCCACCTGAATGAGGCTGCGGATGTATCCGGGCAGGTAGCGGTTGAACTTGACCTCCAGAATACAGCAGTCGCCGTAATCCGTGGCGGGGTAGGTGACGGCTTCGGGGTTGAACAAATCCGTACAGCGCATGCTGGTGCGTACGTTCCGATCGAAGGTAATGCGCACATCCTCCAGAGGGAAGACGAAGGGCTCCCGCTCATAGTCCACCAGCACCTTGGGACGAAGGTACTCCGTCCGCAAGGCGGCGTACAGCTCCTTGGCAAAGGGCTCCTTGCGGTGCAGAAGGAAGCTGTATTCCCCGCTTAAAACGGCATCGCACTGGGGGCGGGTCAAGGAGAGGCTCTCCTTTTTGATGAACTGGCCGTTCTTGTGCTTGCGCTCGAACTTGATGGTCTTGTCGGAATAGTTGTAGATGCGGATGCGGTACTTATCCCGAAACTCCACCCCGCTGACCTTTTCCTCCACCGCCCGCTCGTAGGGGCTGTCGAAGTACAGGCTGCGGATTAAATAGGTGCCTCCGTTTTTGGCGGCATACGGATCCTGAGAGAGGGTCAGCCTCAGCCGTGTGGCTAAATACTCGCTCTCTCCCGGGCTCATGAGAAACTTAAGCTCGTGTCTGTATCCCATGGCTCCCCTTTCTTACTCAGCCCGGCCGAAAATCTCAATCATCTTTTCGTCCGTCAGCTTGTAGTTGGTGTACTTGAGGTAATCAACCTTGTTGTTATTTCTGGTG
>CAZPCH010000127.1:0-4912 GCA_964585055.1 uncultured Christensenella sp.
ACTCGTTGTTTGTGCAGTAGGTGATGTCGCAGGCATAGGCCTCCCGCCGCTGGGCTGCGGTCAGATCGTGAAGGATACAGCCAACGGACAGCCCCAAGAAGCGGTGAATCTTCCCCATCCACTGGGCGTCCCGCTTGGCAAGATAATCGTTGACGGTGACGATATACACGCCCTTGCCTTCCAAGGCGTTCAGGTATGCAGGGAGAGTGGCCACCAGAGTTTTGCCCTCGCCGGTCTTCATCTCCGCAATCCGCCCCTGATGGAGCACCATGCCGCCCAAAAGCTGCACATCGTAGGGACGCATGCCCACGGTGCGCTTGGCGGCCTCCCGCACTACGGCAAAGGCCTCGGGGAGAAGGTCCTCCAATGTCTCTCCCTTTTGAAGACGGGCTTTAAACAAAGCCGTCTGTCCCCGCAGCTCCTCGTCGCTCATGGCGGTATACTTAGGCTCCATGGCGTTGATCTTGTCCACCACGGGGCGCATTTTCTTCAGTTTGCTCTCACTGGTGTTGCCCAGGAGTCTGTCCAAAAAACCCATATTTTTTCTCCTTATGCAAAGAGTCTTACGCATACTTCGTCAATATGCAAATATACCATAAAAAAAGCCCCGGGTAAAGGGCTTTGTGCAAACTGGCCGAAAAGGTTTCAATTTTGACAAGATTTATCCCCTGAGGCGGGCGATGACCTGACGAAATTTATCCTTTTGCTTTTCAGACAGCATGGGAGAAAGCAGACGGTAGATTTCCTCCATCTTGGTTTCGTTAAGCTCCCCCCTGTCCTGCTGGCTTCGGGTCATGGCCTGCAGTTCCGCCATAAGCTCCTCCTCCGTGCGTCCCGACCGCTCCTCCATAAACTTTTCCATGTCCTCCCGCTTCATGTGCATCCTCCTCCTTTTTATCAAAGCCTCCCTTTAGTCTATGCGCCCTTTGGGCAGAAGGTGCCGCCGAATCAAAACCTTTCCCCTTGGCACAAAGAGTTTTCCCCTAGCATAGAATGAAAAAAGAACGGTTGAAGGAGGGAAACGGGATGTACCGAACCATGCCTCAGGGGAACGGAGGCCAGCCGGGAGGAAACGGGCAGAAGCCCCCTCCCTCCCCCAACCCTCTGGAGTGCGCTTTGGGGCTGGCCCAAGCGGTGCGGGAGGAGCAGGGGCGAAAAGGGGTGGAGGAGTATGTCCGCTGTATGAGCAGGCTTTTGCCCGAAGAGCTGGCCCGCTCCCTCAGCGCCGCTCTGGGGGTGCCTCTGCCCCCTTGCAGGGAGGAAGCCCCGCCCCCAAAGGGGAGCATGGATCTGGGGCAGTTGTTTCAGCTTATGCAGCTTTTGGGAGGAAAATAGAGAACGTAGAAAGACCCGGCCTGCCACCAGCCGGGTCTTTCTCACAGGAATGAAAAGGAGGGATGTCATGAAAGAAAAAATCCAATCGTGTTTGCGCTCTTAGGTTTTTCTTTCTATGGTGCTATCATACAGGACATATGTGGCAGAAAAATGCGCAAAAAGTGAACGAAATGAAAAATGCCTCAAAACGCCTTTCCCGCAGACCCCTCCCCCGTAAGTTTTCAGAATGTTCCCTTCTTTGCAGTGGAAAAGAGCGGGGAAAGGTGATATATTGAAAGCATGAAGCGAGTGTATCTGCCCCTGTGGCTCTTTTTTATAAGCATCTTCCTTTTGTTCCCCCTGACCGCCTGCAAAAGCGGTTCGGGGAGCGATCCCATTCTCTCCCTGACCGCCTCCCCTGCGCCCCAAGGGGAAACGGCCCCTCCCTCCCCCTTTGCGCCCGGGGACACCCCTCTTCCCACCAGCACCCCCGCCCCTACGGAAGTCCCTGTGTCCTACAGACTGGAGCGGTATGTGTCTTCTATGACCACGGAGGAGAAGATCGGCCAGCTTGTTATGTTCGGCTTTTCCGGCACCTCCAACCTGTCCTCCGCCTTTGGGGAGCTTATGGACGCCTACCGCATCGGCAACGTGATTCTCTACGGGGACAACATCTCCCGCTCCAATTCCGACGGGGGCTTTGCCCGCTGTAAAAAACTCACCGATGCCCTGCGCAGCCGCAGTACAGGGGAAATCCCCCTGCTCATGGCCATCGATGTGGAAGGAGGCAGCGTCACCCGCTTTAAGTGGGACACCTCCCTTCTCTCCGCCCGCACTCTGGGGAATCGGGAGGACACGGACAGAGCGAGGGAACAGTTCAATTACATCGGTGAAGGGCTCATGGGCGTGGGGCTCAACGTGAATCTTGCCCCCGTTATGGACGTGGCGGAGAATCCCACCTCCACCTTTTTGGGCAAGCGCATTATCTCCTCCAGTGCGGACATCGTCTCCTCCATAGGCACTGCCTGCATAGAGGGGCTTCACGAAAGCGGGTGTCTGGCCTTTGTCAAGCACTTCCCCGGCCACGGCGCCACCACGGCCGACTCCCACGAAACCACCCCCAAGGTGAAAAAGACGCTGGAGGAGCTGTGGGAATATGAGCTCATTCCCTTTGCGGCGGCGGTGAATGCCGGGGCGGACGGGGTCATGGTGGGGCATATTTCCTATCCCAACATCGATGCAGAGCACATTGCCTCCCAGTCCTACACCCTCATTACGGAGGTGCTGCGGGGGCAGATGGGCTTTGAGGGAGTGGTCATGAGCGACGACTTCCGCATGAAGGGACTGCGGAACCAGACCTCCCTCAAGGCGGGAGCGGTGCAGTTTATTCTGGCCGGAGGGGATTTGATTCTCTGCGGCCCCAACCACAGCTACCAGCGGGAGATTCTGCAGGGGCTGACGGAGGCCGTGGAAAGCGGTGCCATTTCCGAAGACCGGCTGAACGAAAGCGTAGTGCGCATTCTCACGGCCAAAATGAAAGCCACGGGCTGGGAACCTGCATAAAAGCCGTACAAAAGAGCCGTTTTTATGGTAAGCGGCTCTTTTTTCTGTTATAATCAGAGAAAAGACGGAACACGGAGGCGCATATGGACGCAAACGAATATCAAAAGCTGGCCATGACCACCTTGAACCCTGCCCTGGATGAAAAGGACGTGCTGATCAACAGCGTCATGGGGCTGTGCGGAGAAGCGGGTGAGGCCATTGACATTGTAAAAAAGTGGCTGGCACAGGGGCACGAACTGAACAAAGAGGCCCTCATTAAGGAGCTGGGGGATGTGGCCTGGTATCTGGCGGAGGCGGCTACGGCCCTGCACGTTCCCCTCAATGAGGTGCTGGAGGGGAATATCAACAAGCTGAAAAAGCGCTATCCCCAGGGCTTCTCCGTGGAAAAATCCATGGAGCGGCAGGAAGGATGAGCCATGGAATACTGGGACTTATACACCTTTGACGGGCAAAAGACCGGGGAGACCATGACCTACGGCCAGCGTCAGCCCCAAGACCGCTATCGGATGGTGGTGCATGTGTGCATCTTTGATAAGGCGGGGCGCATGCTCATCCAGCGGCGTCTGCCTACCATCAAGGGATGGCCGGGGCTGTGGGACTTTACCGTAGGAGGCAGTGCCATAGCGGGGGAAACCTGCCAGCAGGCCGCCCGGCGGGAGCTTCTGGAGGAAACGGGGCTGGATATCTCCTTTGCGGGGGTGCGCCCGGCCATGAGCTTGACCTTTGAGCGGGGGACGGATTACATCTTCACCGCAGAACGGGAGGTAGATTTGGAGGAGGTGCGCCCCCAGCCCGAGGAGGTGGCGGAAGTAAAGTGGGCGACGCTGGAAGAGGTGCTTGCCATGGTGGAGGCCGACACCTTCATCCCCTACCACAAGGGGCTGGTGGAACTGCTCTTTGCCCTGCGCAACACCCGCAGCAGCCACACCCACCCCGACTACAGCCGAGTAAAAAAGGCATAAAAAACAGGGAGTTTTTTAAAAACTCCCTTTGTTTTTTCAATTTTACGGCGAATTCTTTAGTCTTCGGAGGATTTAGAGCCCTTGCCGCTCTTTTTCTTGCCCCCACGCTCCTGGGTGTAGGAGATGCCCGTGCCGGGAATGGAGGCAGTGGTTCTGACCTTGCCCTTTGCCGTCTTGCTGATCCGAAAGCCCTTGGTGCCCCAGCTAAAGCCGATGCCGGACTTGCTTAAATTAATGCGGAGGCCTCCGCCCAAATTGATGCTCTTTCTAAACTGCAGTCCCACAAATATGCCCTCCCGCATACTCTTTTTTTCGTATTATAGCACAGTCTGCAACAGAAATCGACCCGCTGGAGAAAAATAATCTCTTTGCCCCCACAACGCCCGCAAAGACCATAAAAAACGGCATAAAAGACAAACAGCCGCGGCATAAAAACCGCGGCTGCTGCCCTTTTTACTTTTTTCGGAAGTGGCTTATTTGCCTTCTTTGGCGGCCTTGATCTCTTTGATGAGCTCAGGCACCACTTTGAACAAATCGCCCACAATGCCGTAGTTGGCTACGGTGAAGATGGGAGCGCCTTCGTTCTTGTTGACGGCGATGATGGTCTCGGAGTCCTGCATACCGGCCACATGCTGGATGGCGCCGGAAATGCCCAGAGCCACATACAGGCGGGGGTGTACGGTCTTGCCGGTCTGGCCGACCTGATGGTCGTTGGTAATCCAGCCTGCATCCACCACGGCACGGGAAGCGCCTACTACGCCTCCCAGCACGCCGGCCAGCTCTTCGGCCAGAGCGATGCCCTTTTCGGGATCCTTGCTGATGCCGCGGCCTACGGCCACAACCACGTCGGCGCCTACCAGATCCACCATCTTCCGGGCGGTCTTCTCCACCTTGAGAATCTGGACATGGATATCGTCGGCAGACAGGTTGGTATTCACTATCTCCACTACGCACTTATCGGCGGCAGCCTGGTCGAATTCCTGGGTCTGCATAACGCCGGGACGAACGGTAGACATCTGGGGACGGAAGCGGGGGCAGATGATGGTAGCCATAAGGTGACCGCCGAAAGCGGG